>JAABPS010000073.1 GCA_011391835.1 Desulfobacteraceae bacterium | reverse complement strand
GGAACAGAAAGTCCCTGAAATTGTAAAGAGGGCAGGGCTTATGCGGAGGTCCTGAATTTAGTTTGCATGCCCGTACTCTTTTAGTGTATAAAAAAGTTATACTATTTGATCAACACAGGCTATATCGGTTTGACCATTCCGAAAAACAGATTAGCCATATTGTTGGCTGTTAACGGTTTATGAAAGGAGATTATTTAATGAGCAATAAGCAATTCATTTTAGTGGTGGATGACGATCCGGATCTGGTGGAGTCGGTATCCATGAAGCTGGAAAGTGAAAATTTTAGGATTGCCAAAGCATACGACGGGGTTGAAGCATGGGACAGAATTAAAGAAGAGAAGCCCGATCTGATTCTGTTGGATGTTATGATGCCGAAAAAAAATGGCTATGAATTATGTGATGAGATAAAGAAGGATGCCAAATATAAAGATCTCATAGTCGTTCTTTTGACAGCGGTAGGGGATGCGGTTACTTCAACCAGTTATACCCATAATGAAGGCAAAACCACCATGGCCGATGACTTTATTCCAAAACCAATTGATCTTGACAAGTTAGTAGAAATTGTAAAAGAAAATCTTGAATAACCCTTATCCGTGTCCATCGTCTTTTAAAAAGAATAAGTGGATCCGTGTTGGAAAAAAACGGATCTGGTAAGCGCTTCACGTGTAATAGAATTTAAAATGGCATGCCGCCTGGGTAAGAAACACGTCAGGGCTGGTTTGCTTGAGGGGCGTCGTGTTGCAACCAATAAGGTTTATTTTCCCTTCCAGGCTTTGCTCTTCTCTGTGATCTCGAGTAAACCTGGCGGCAAGACAGGCGGTGCCTTTAAACCCCTCTTTTTGTTTCCTGCCCCTGATCTCGGGTTTATGAGGCTATTTCTTATTTCTCGAGGTGAGTCTTTAAAAAAGGACACCCCTTTCCTCTGATGCGGTGTGAAACTATTTATTCTCATTTTTGTGAGTTTTAATTTGATTACACGTGGAACCGTTTAAATTTAAAAAACTAAACTATTCATCATGTAATAGGTGTCTATTATACGTAACTGATTCTTTTCTGTTCTATTTGTGCCAATACTCATTAACGAACTGGAAGTGATGCTTATTTTTAAGGCATGGAGGACTGCCGACCGACTCAGCAGTGCCACTGTAAACACCAAACAAGGCTGAAGTTGATGGAAAAGGTTAAAATTGGTGGAATTAAATTAAGCGAAAAGCTTGTTCAGTTAAACCTCATTGATCAGGATAGTTTTACCGCTTCTTTGTTGCCTCTTCTCCGAATCCTAAAAAGAAATAAAATTAATATGCCTTTTATATCGATGGTATTTTCAGCCGGGAGTTTCCTTTTTACCTGCTGCATATCATCTAAAGATATAAATTATGTTAAAGAGCTTGTCGAAGCTACTGATACCTTAGGCCGGCAGGTTCGCTTTATCCATGATGTTGGTCTTGTTTCAGTATTTCCCCACCGATCGAGTTTTAAAATACTGGGTCTTTCATTATGCGCCCTGGCGAATGCAGGCATTCCGCTGCTCGGCATGTCCTCTTCGGTGTCTTCGCTGACATTTGTTATAAAGTATGATATGCTTAACATGGCCGCTGCTGGCTTGGTGCATTACCTGGATCTTCCGGAAGGATATGTTCCATAGAGACCGGATATATATTAGAAAAGATTAAAAATTGTAAACGTTTCAATTTTTATTGAATCAGCTTATTTCAAAAAACAAAAATAAAGTTACAGGATTCTGAGAAAATCATGGAGACATCTGCTGTCTATTGGGAACCTAAAATTAAAATATATGGGTTTCAAAAAACAACTGATTTGGCATGGGTTGAACTGACATTGAAGGCGGAGCAGATGTATAAATGGGGTCTTTGCATCAACGAACTGGATGATAAGGAGATCAAATTTAATTTAGCGTTACTCCAGTGGTCTGATAAAAATAACTTTCACCTGTGCCTCATATTCCACCGCAGGTGGGAGAGCAGGATAATAGACCATAT
>JAABPS010000072.1 GCA_011391835.1 Desulfobacteraceae bacterium | reverse complement strand
GGATCGCCAAAGCTTTTACGAACGATCTGGCATGGATCCTGAACCGTGAATTTAATCTTACGTTCCTTGTTCCATTCAGAACTCGGCTTCAGTTTTCCCTCCCTGATCCATTTTGCGTAATATTCATAAATATTTTTTACCTCAAAATTATGTTTAATATTGAATTTTTTCAATCCGGCCCGGATTGAGAAGGTCACGTGACCTCACTCGGTATTGAGATATGTCTTGACCCCCAAATCATCGGCCTGTTTGGATGTAATTCGAGTGTGCCTCTCCCAGGCTTCATTATCTGCAAGAAACAGGCAATAATTCTCACCACCCCATCCTTTACTCCCGTATGTCCAGTCCACACCGGCAAGATGCAAAATTTTCCACAACGGAACCAGTTCGTCCGGTTCAGTGACCGGCTCTCTTGAATTCTGGTTCAAAAAGAATTCGGCTCCTTTTTTATCAATAGGCGCCTGCATCTCGGCAAATTCTGGCTGGGCCTCCTGGTACTCAGCCAGAACATCTTCGACCACGAATTGAAAATCTTCCGGCGAGGTGCCCATGGCGCTTAAGCTGTCATTGCGCATAGCCATATCACAGGAGCCCAAGATACCCTTTGGCCGCTGTTCTCTGGGTCTTAATGCTCGAGCGTTAAACACAAGCTGGGGAATATCTATTTTCATGGGACAGACATAAATGCACCTCTGGCACATGGTACACATCCACGGCCAGTCTGATTTTATAATTTCCTCATCCATGCCCAGCGCAGCCATTCTCAGGAATTTCCGCGGATCCAGTCCTTCCAGTCCTGTAGCAGGACATCCAGAAGAGCAGGCGCCGCACGTAAGGCATAGGTTTAAGTGTCCCCCTTCAGGGAGGAGTTCCTTTACCTTGTCAATAAATATACTTTTCTTCTTTCCACCTAATTTAATTGCTTCTTCAGCCATAATCCGCTCCTTATTTTAGGATTTTGCATATTTTTTTAATGGGTTAGGCCCAAGGCCTCTGATATGATCGGTCATCTCCCTCGCATAGGCCGCAAAGGTTGGCCCTTCACCGGAGGAAAGATTATACATTCTTACCCTGTCTCCTTCAATGCCTATTTCCTTAAGCAATGTCTGGACATGCTCTACGCGTTCCCGCGCGCGGAAATTACCCTCATTATAATGGCATGTCCCTTCCAGGCAGCCAACCACATAAGCGCCGTCAGCTCCTTTTTGAATTGCCCGTAAAAGGTGCATCACATCCACCTTCCCGGTACATGGCACCAGGATAATTTTTATATTTGACGGATAATCGAGTCGCATGGAACCTGCCAGGTCCGCGGCCGAATATCCTCAATATTCACAGCAAAATGCAATAATTTCAGGTTCAAAATCCGCCATTACATACCCCCTGCGAGCAATGCATCAATTTTACTCATAATCTGTTCATCTTCATAGAAACTCAGCTGGATCGCCTGTCGTGGACATACCCCGGCACATACCCCGCATCCATGGCACATGGCCTCGTCTATTTCAATTACTTTTTTTTCAGTATTGTATACAGGCACATTAAAGGGACACGATCGAACACAGGTAAGGCATTTTACACAGTGCTCCGTATCCACCTTCGCTGTAATTGCCGACAATTTCAATTCCGATTTTGCCAAAAAAGTTGTCGCCCGTGACGCCGCTGCCTGTGCCTGAGCGATAGCCTCTGATATCAGCTTAGGCCCATGAGCCGTACCGCAAAGAAAAATACCTTCGCTCGGCATATCCACAGGTCGAAGCTTGACATGGGCTTCAATAAAGTACCCATCCGGATTGCGGTTCAGCTTCATAATACCGCTGAGTTCAGATGTGTCTTCCGGTCTCATGCCCGCGCTTAACACCAAAAGATCTGCCTGAATTTCAATGTTCTGCTGCAGGATATGATCCTTAACTGTAACAGCCAATCCGTCCGAAGAGGCCATGACATCAGGCGGATTATCGGTCCCAAACCGGATAAAAATAACCCCTTTTTCCCGCGCCTGTGTATAATAGTCTTCCAGAAGCCCATAGGTGCGGATATCCCGATACAGCACGTACACCTGCGTTTCCGGATTGAGTTGTTTAATATGCAGCGCATTTTTCACAGCGCTTTGGCAGCAAATCCGTGAGCAGTTTTCAAATTCTTCATTTCGGGAACCAACGCACTGGATCATCACTACACTGGAAAGCCCGTCAGCCCCTTTTTCTTCCAGAATATTTCCCAGCTCAACCTGCGTGAGAACACGATCGTTATCCTGATAAAGATACTCTTTGGGCTCGTACTCCTTGGCGCCCGTAGCAATAATGATGACCCCGTGTTTAATTTCTTTATTCTTCCCATCAGCGCCTGTTGTAACGGTTGTTTTGAAGTTCCCCTTGTAGCCGCCATATCCAATGACACGGGTGTCTTTAAGCACCTCTATTTTTTTATCCGAAGTTACTTCCTTGATCAGTTTTTCAAGATATTTCCGGATATCTCCTCCGTCTATGGTATGATGAAGTCTTCTCGCCATACCGCCCAGTTCCTTTTCTTTTTCCACCAGGACCACATCAAAGCCTTGCCTGCTAAGGCCCCGAGCTGCATTCATTCCCGCAATACCACCACCGACAACGAGCGCACGTTTGGTAATAGGAATCGTTCTTTCATGAAGCACTTTCAGCATTCCCGCTCTGGCCACAGCCATCCGGACCAGGTCTTTGGCCTTCTTTGTGGCAAAGTCCGGATTTTTGGCATGCACCCAGGAATCCTGATTCCGGATATTGGCCATTTCAAATAAATATTTGTTTAAACCGCACGCTTCCAGAGTTTCCATAAACATCGGCGCATGGGTCTTGGGTGAGCAGGACGCGACAACAACCCGGTTGAGCTTCTCTCCAACAATCTTCTCTCTTATTTTTTGCTGGGTATCCTGACTGCAGGTAAACAGGTTATCATCCGTGAAGACAACTCCCGGCAGTGTCTTTGCATATTCCCGAACAGCCGGTACATCCACCACGCCGCCGATATTGATGCCACAGTTACAGACAAAAACACCAATTCTGGGCTCCTGACCCTGGATATCTATTTCATCCGGGACTTTCACGCTCTTTGTTTGAGTGTCACGGACATCTGCCAGATCGGCAATGGCCGCACATGCCGCCGCGCTTGCCTCTGTTACCGAACTCGGTATGTCCTTTGGTCCCTGAAATATGCCGCAGGCAAAAACACCGGGGCGGGAGGTTTCCACCGGCGCAAAGGGATCGGTTGCCGCAAAACGATACTTATTGAGATCCACATTTAACGATTGGGCCATTTCGGCTATGGCATCGGATATCTGGAGACCCACGGACAGAACGATCATATCAAAGACAGCTTCCCTGATTTCCCCGGATTCCTCCACATATCTTATTTTTAATTCATCGGATCCCTTAACCTCATCAATAGTATGAATCCGTGCATTTACAAATTTTACACCCGCTCTATTCTTGGCTCTATTATAATAGGCCTCATAATCTTTTCCGAACGTCCGTATGTCCATGTTGAAAATCACACACTCCAGATCGCCGCCAGCATGTTCTTTAGCGATCATCGCATCTTTGATGGCATACATACAGCAAACAGAAGAACAGTACCCATTGCCGCATCGGTTATTATCTCTTGATCCAATGCACTGAAGCCAGGCGATTCTTTTCGGTTCTTGGTGATTGGAGGGTTTGACTAAATGACCCATGGTCGGGCCAGACGCGCTGAGAATTCGTTCAAATTCAAGGCTGGTTAATACATTGGGATTACTTTTATGATGATAATGCTCTTCAAGAGAAGAAGGATCAAAGACTTCACTTCCCGGACAGAGAACAACAGAGCCAACCTTCAGCTTTCTCTGCGCTGGTTTCTGATCATGGTCAACGGCTTTGGCCAGACAGGCCTCCACGCACTGGTAGCATTCTGAGCAAATACCGCATTTGAGACAGCGATCCGCTTCCTGCTTGGCTTCCTCCTCTTTATATCCAAAAGAGACTTCCAGGAAATTGCACTCCCGGGCTTTGGGATCCAGGCAGCGCACTGAAACACGGTCTTTTTTAGTTTCCTTGGCAGTTTCAGGCTTAACATATTCCCACGTTTTTTTGCGTCCTTCATTGAGATCCATGCCATTCACGTAGCGATGAATACTTTCTGCCGCTTCTTTTCCGCAGGCAACTGCATCTACCACCGATTTTGGCCCGTAAAAAGCATCGCCTCCCGCAAAAACCCATTCAATGGGCGTCTGCAAGGTGACCGGATCCGCTTTCAGACCTCCGGGAGCGGAAAGGGCTATGTTTTGCTCCTTAAGCCCTGCTGTATCGGTGCTCTGACCAATGGCAACAATCACGGTATCGCCAAAGAAGGGCTGACAGGCATTTTCATCATATTGAGGATTAAAACGGCCATTTTTATCAAATACTGCCGTGCAGGTTTTAAATTCTATTCCGGAAACCTTTTTATTTTTATCAATGAAAAAGTTTTTGGGGCCAAAACTGTTCACAATCGTGATGTCGCCTTCCAGAGCCTCTTCGATCTCATGTTCCCAGGCAGGCATCTCGTCCCGTTTTTCAAGGCAGATCAGGGTGACATTTTTTGCCCCTTTGCGCTTGGCAGTCAGTGCCACATCAATGGCTACATTACCGCCGCCCACAACCACAACATCTTCGCCGATCTCAACATCTTTTCCCATGGCTGCGTCCCGAAGAAAATCAACCCCCTGTAACACACCTTCGGCATCTTCGTTCTCAACGCCCAGTTTACGCCCGCCATGAAGACCAATGGCCATGAAGCAGGCCTTAAATCCGTCTTTTTTAAGACTGTCTAACGTAACGTCCTTACCAAAAGTGACGCCGCACTGAATTTCCACGCCCATCTGACGGATCATATCAATCTCAGATGCAAGAATATCGCGTGGGAGTCTGTATTCAGGGATCCCCACCCGCATCATGCCTCCAGGTTCCGGCAGTTTTTCAAAAATAGTGACCCGGTAACCGTTTAGTGTTAGATAGTAGGCTGCTGTAAGACCCGCAGGGCCGGACCCAATGACCGCTATCTTTTCATCCCGTTTTATCGCCTTTATTTCAGGAATGTAGGTTTCGCCGCTCTGCTTTTCATAGTCAGCAAGAAAGCGGTGAAGCTCACGAATCGCCAGGGGCTGATCCACATCATTTCGTGTACACTCACCTTCACAGGGATGATGGCATACCCGTCCGCACACGCCCGGAAATGGATGATCCTGCTTGAAAAGCTTCAACGCCTCTTTGTACTTTCCCTCATTGATCAGGGCAATGTAGCCCTGAATGCTCACATGCGCTGGACAGGTTGCCTTACAGGGCGCAGTCCCCCGCTTTTCTATGGCGTAGGCTCCAGGAATGGCTTGAGCATATTTCTGGAAAATGGCTTTACGTTTGGAGAGTCCTTCATCATATTCATTTGAAAGGACAATAGGACAAACTTTGGCGCAGTCCCCGCAGCTGGTACACTTGGAAATATCTACAAATCGAGGCTTCTGGTAAATGGTGGCAGTAAAATTTCCCGGACCGCCATCCAGGGTCTTGATTTCCGCATTTGTGATAAGCTCTATATTCAGGTGCCGGCCGACCTCGACCAGTTTTGGCGAGATCACTCACATGGCACAGTCATTGGTAGGAAAGGTCTTGTCTAATTGAGACATCAGCCCGCCAACAGCCGGTGACTTTTCCACCAGATACACATAGTATCCTGAGTTGGCAAGATCGAGAGCAGACTGCATGCCGGTAATTCCCCCGCCTGCGACCAACACGGAACCGATTTTTTCTTTTTTACTCATGTTTAGTATCCTGCTTTTTTGATAATTATCACCATGTTATAAGTTACAAATTTTCGAATTGAATTTTATGCCATATTCATTACATAGGTGTCAAGCGATCTTAGCCATGATTTGTATTTAATACCTAAATGGCATTCATAAAGATTAAAGCCGATTCGAACACAACAAATAATGATTTTATTAACTTTCGCCAGAACACCCTGTATTTGCTGCAAGGATGAATGGCGATGTGAACCTCGCCGAAGCCCGTAAGAGCGAAGGCAGGCTTGTCACGACAAAGCCTTAACGTTGACGGATGCGGCTGTGGCGCGAAATTCCGCCTTAATACTCCATCCTGCTTCTATCGGGACTGTGGGGGAGCTTCATTGTGCCGTGGAGTTTGGCCGGTTTCTGTCCAGAGGGCTGTGCACGGCCCTTCCGCCTTTATTGAGAACATGAGTATAGATCATGGTGGTTTCAACATTTTTATGACCCAGAAGTTCCTGGATGGTCCGTATATCATATCCATCCTGGAGCAGGTGCGTTGCAAAACTATGTCTTAATGTATGCGCGCTGACTGGCTTTACAATACCGGCAAGACGGCAGGCGTTTTTCAGCGATTTATGTATGCTGTTTAAATGGATATGGTGGCGTCTTTTTATCCCGTTCCTTGGATCAATTGAGAGTGTTTTTGATGGAAATACATATTTCCAGCCCCATTCTTTATCAGCATTTTTATATTTTCTTGAAAGAGCGTTAGGTAGATATACAGTTCCATATCCGTCCTGGAGATCTTTTTCATGAAGCTTTTTCACATAGTTTAAATGTTCAGCGAGCGCCCCTTTAATGTCTTCCGGAAAAACAGTAATTCTGTCTTTATTACCTTTTCCGTCCCTCACAATAATCTGATTCAATCCAAAATCAATATCCTTTACTCTCAACCGGGCGCATTCAATACTGCGAAGCCCGCAGCCGTAAAGTATTTTCGCGATTAACTGATGTACGCCTGTCATAGCATCAAGAAGTGCAAACGTTTCATCAACAGTCAAAACAGTGGGTACGCGTTTCGGTCCCTTTGCGCGCATGGCGTTGATTTTATCTTCTAAATCTATTCCCAATACCTGTTTGTACAGAAAAACCAACGCATTAAAAGCCTGATTCTGTGTTGAAGCTGCCACTTTTCCTTTTATTGCAAGATCAGTAAGAAACGCTTCAATTTCTTCTTTCCCCATATCCTTTGGATGCTTTTTGTCATGAAAAAAAATATACCTTTTTATCCATGACACATATGCTTCCTCTGTCCTGATGGAATAATGCTTCAGGCGAATTTTTTGCCTGACAAGATCCAGCAGTTTAATATCTTTTTTCACAGCATTCCCTTGATTTTTCAATCTATTTAGAATAATATTCCTGATCAAACCATTCGGCAAATCACTACAAACATGATAACTGTTTTTTAAAAATTATTAATTTTATTGAATATATGATGTTATTTACCATTTTTTACAAATATTATCATAATTATAAACAATATATAACCTTTATTATGAATTTTAATAGTACAAGCATCATATTTAGAAATATTTATCAATAATAATTGTTCGCGCCGCCTGCGGCGGCGCTTACAGTATCGCCTTAGCAGGCGCATTAATACTATAAACTCTAACACAGCGAGATCAGCGCAGACGGCGCGAATGCGAGCGAGATGCCTCCATGTCGTGTTCTTGCCGCCACAGGCGGCGCGAACAACTCCATGGAGCGGAAATCCTCGCTTTGCTCGGACTCCGTTTCACTCCGCCCTCGGCATGAAAAATGCTCGCTTCGCTGCATTTTTCACTGCCAGGGTTCCGCTCATCTCGCTCGCATTAGGGCCGAAAGCAGAATATGTATTTATTGCGGAAATTATTTGGGTTGCTTGCGTTATTGATGGGTGGCTCAGTCGTAATATGGGTATTGTTCAATTTGATTGTGGAGCGTCAACCACAATTTCAATGGCATTGGTGGCAAGGCTTCGGAATCGGAATTCCTTTTATAACAGTTGGCTGGTATTGGTTAAGCACCCCTCCAGGCCATAAAAATGCAGAGGATAATCAGTAAAAATAAGTCCTATTTGAGAACAAAATGTTTTGATAGGAAGCCCTAACACATATGAGCCTTCTGGTGTCAACAGCTAATAACCATCCATAGAGAGTCAGAGCATAGATCTCCCTTTGTCCGTAACACGTAAAGTATCTGGCTTGAATTCCAACTTCTGTGCTTTTGATTCTGCTACAAACACATATCGAGGATCTCTTACGCAGTTTGTCTGCTGGTTTGTCGCTATGACAAACGTCCTAGAATACCATCGGTGACCTCATGCCGCCCTTTTCATAAAAGCAGGCTTGGTCTCGCTTGATGCTTGACCATCCAGTTAGTTCCAGGATCGGGTGAGGCGCAGAATGATTTACCTGTCTCGATGGGAATATGGCTCTATCAGTGCTGTTTCACCTTGCGGGCAGAATCAATCGGATTATCAGCAAACACTTTTCCGCCCAGACCCACACTATTAAAAAAGGCCCATTTATGGACGGTGTCCATACAAGGGCCTTTTAAATTTTTCGCTTTTTTTAAACGATTACGGGGCGATGTGTTTCTTTGCAAGCCCGCTAATAATATTTTCTGCATCCTTTACGATTCGATCTACCAGTTCCTGAACTTTTGGCAGATCATTTACCCGCTGTGCGCATTCCCCACCGGCAATAAGCGCTTTACTTTCATCGCCTGCATAAACAGCATTCATACCTTCAATTTCATTTGCGATCAGTTTTAATGCGCCTTCGTTCATCTCGCCGGGTCTGTCAAGATACAGTTCCGGAGTATATTTCAATGTGTTTTCTTGATGTTTCAGGCTGGTGGCAGTTTTGACCCATCGTGCAGGTCCCACAAATCCACGTGCAACCAGTGTCCCTCTATCTCCGGCTTTTACAACGCCTTCTTTCCATAATTTTGCAAAATCACTTTCCTCGGTAGCCAGAAACCGTGTACCCATTTGAACACCAGCCGCACCCAATGCCAGAGCAGCTGCCAAAGACTTGCCGTCACAGAATCCGCCCGCTCCAGCAACCAGAACATTGGAGCCCGCCATCGCCTCAACAACTGCAGGAAGCAGCACCATGGAATGAATCGGCTCCCAGGACGTATGGAATCCACCTTCATGCCCGGACGCAACCACGAGATCAACACCTGCTTTCTGGCACCGCTGCGCACCTTTTACGGATGGCACCACATGCAGCCATTTAAATCCAGCTCCTTTGATTTTTTCTCCCCAGGGCATCGGATCCCCTGCGGATGTAAAAATAACCTTAAACTGCTCTTTTAATTGAGGATTTTCCTCTCGTGCGGCAATGGCAGTATTAATGATGAATTCAGCGCTGTCTTTTAATTCTGCTGACACCATGACATTAATGCCGAATATTCCTTTTTTCTTCTTTGTTCCTTCAAATGTCTGTTTAAATATTTTGCGGAAAATGGTTTCCTTGTCATCATCAGGGCTTGCACCCCCTGTCTCTGCGAAGGATTTAAATATGCCTGGCTGGGAGTCTTTCGTGTTAATTCCGCTGGTTGACAGCAGACCCAGCACCCCTGCGTTCGCTGATGCGATACACAGTTTATTGTTGCTAAACGGCCCCATGCCCGCCTGAATAATTGGGTGTTTAATCCCTAAGAAATCACATAATTTTGATTTAAGCATTTCCTGTCTCCTTGGTTGCTTCAGTAGTAAACAAATCGTTTTGAGGAAATTTTGTTCTCATATTTATATCGTATAATCAAGAATATTTTTAGTTGTGGCCATTTTAATTTTGCCAGCTAAAACGATATACTCCAAAATATAATATAAATTTAAGCAAGTTATATCAGCATGTTTGATTATATGGTATTTTCCCTTGACACATCCGCACGATTTTTTTACCCTTTCTGCGTACCGATTCCCCTCTTCCATCACCCATTTTTTTGAAAGGAACTGTCATGAAAAAGATTCTTCTGTTTTTAAGCATTGTTTTTGTATGTCTCGCCGGGCTCTGCATCTATTTCCTAAATGCTGCCATGCCCACTGGCACGGGTTATGCCGCCAAATATATCTGCTCACAAGTTTTTTTAGCTCATCGAGATCCTGTTAACGTCTTTGAAAAGGACGTAAAGCCAACTCACCCTTTATTTGGCGCAATCAAAACTGAAGTAAATCACCAAAATAAAACGGTGACTGCAAAAGGATTTGGTTTCTGGAGTCCCATGACCGCAGTGTATCGTGATGGCTGCGGATGCACACTCGCTGTTGACACATCCATTGAAGAATTGATCAACCAGTCAAAAAGTATTATCCATCCGCAGAAACCCAATTCACAACTTTTATGGCCCCAAGGTGAATCTGTAAACTTTAATGACATCCCGGCTGAGATTGATATCGATAAACTGAAAACGGTTATGGATTCTGCTTTTCAGGAACCGGGCGCAACGACGAAACGAAATACCCAGGCAATTGTTGTTGTGTATAAGGACAGAATTATCGCTGAAAACTATGCTGACCAATTCTCTCCTTCAACTCCCATGCTGGGATGGTCTATGTCAAAGAGTGTGATCAATGCGCTGGTCGGCATACTGGT
>JAABPS010000071.1 GCA_011391835.1 Desulfobacteraceae bacterium | reverse complement strand
CAGATCGAAAATGTTACCATTTTCATCAAATTCTATACCATTTAAAATAACGAAACCGCCCCCGTTTAACGGATCACCGGCCATAAAGGATTCCGCCAGATAGTCCAGACAGGTCCCGTTGATAACCACTCGTGGATGACCTGTTCCGTTGATCAGTGGCCGCCCAGCTGCGTTACCAAGCACATATACATCACCGCCTTTGGCACCATACATAAACGTTTGTCCCACATCCCCATGAACTACCAGTTTCCCCCGTTTCATAATCTGCCCTAATTGATCCTGAGCGTTTCCATGAACGTGTATTTCCATTCCGTCAATACCGGAGGCCAAATAGTCTCCCGAGCTGTCATAAACATCAATACGAACCTCATCTGAATCTTTGCCGAATCCGCACCCTGTAAATCTCTGGCCTTTATATCCATAACAGATATACTGCTTCCATCCCAGCCGGTACGCCTTGTTCATAAGCCGCGAGTCACAATCGCAGCCTTCGGGCTGGAAATTGCGTGCATTGATAATTAATACTTTCTCGTTTTTTTCAGGTTTTCGCAGCGTGTCCCGGATAGCCCAGTCGATGTAGCTGTATTTTTTCCCGGCCTTTTCATCAAGTCTGGGAGAATTGGAAAATATTTCATCCAAACCGGTACGGATGAGATCTAAAATTGAACTTCTTTTTTTAGTACCAGTTGGGTACACCCTATCATTTAGATAGGTAAGCATTTCAATAGCTCTTGCCTTGACATCGTCGCGTTGCGTTGATTGGTTTACCATTTCACTGCAAAAATATTTCACGCAATCATAATCCCAGCGCGCTATGTGATTGACACAAAAATTCGTTAGCCGGTTAACATCCTTATCACGAAGGCCTTTTTGGATTTCCGTGGAAATCATATTAGCATCCGGAGGTATGGATAGTTTAACAGTCTTATTAAAATGTACTTGGCCGGAAGGAAGATTTACTTTCTCGCCAAATTTATTAGATGTAACAAGTACTTTCGACCCATCTCCTTTTTTAGAATTCTCGACTGTAAAAATGAACGCACCGCCATCTGTCGAACTTCCTCCCCGGGCATTCCAGTATTTGTCTGCCACTGGGCAAAACCGGTTATCGTCTGCGGCAAGGCTTTGCAGAGTTGCATCGATTGCCTGTTTTTCGGAACAGATAAGGCCGATCTGAACGTCGCCTTCCTGCAGAGCAAATACCTGAGGCCTGAGCATGGCGGTGTCGGTAATGCCGATCAGTTGAAACATTTTTTTATAGGGATCATTTCGTGCGATAATAAAAAACCATGGACCGTCCGGCGACCCTGATATATGCTGCGATTGAATATATCGATATGCCCGTTGCTTTTCCGGCGGCAGGCTGTCAAAATCGTATTCCGTAGTGGGTGCTAGAGCTTCGATGATATATTCCAGAGGATACCCAAATACTCGGCTGTATAGATCCAACAGCAGAACCGATACCTCTGTGTCCGTTAAAAATTGCGGATGGATATTGTATTGACTCAGATATTCACTTACTGAATGATAATTGGCAAAGTCTCCATTGTGAACAAGCGCTTCGTGCATACCGGAAAATGGATGGGCGCCACCCGGATGCCACAGCCTTCCCCTGGTGGGATACCGCTGATGGGCAATCCAGCCATGCGCTCTGAAATCTTCAAGACAGTAATACTGAGAAACCTGTTCCGCATAACCCACAACCTTTAAAATCATCATATTTTTGCCATGTGACATTACAAATGCCTGTTTCTCTCCCAACGATGCGTAAAATTGCTGATTCAGGCGAACTGTATTCTGAAAGACAAATTCATCTTCAGCTTTGTTTGTGTCCATATTCGTAAGATGATTATCGTCTATAAATCTATTGAGATGATCGTCTTGGATCCTCATAAAATAACGCCATACATCCGGTGGTTTTACCTCCAGTCCCACATCTTTATAGTTATCGATTGTTGCAATTTTTTCTGCTTTATGGATATCCATCAGGGGCTCAATATACTGCCGCTCTACATCGCCACGCGATGAAGGGTCAAGGTAGGCTACCTGAAGCAGATAGTGACTGTCCAATACTTCTTGTGAAACGCCCAGATCATGAGCACACAAACCAACAGCAGCAATGCCACCCCCTTTGCCATTTCCGCGATTATGCATTTGAACTGAAGGTTCATAGATATGGCGGCCTCTTATCGGTATGGAAGCAATAAATCCGGTAACACCGCAGCCCCCTTCTTCATCAACTTTATGAAGCGGATCCTTTGTATGCGGCAATGCTGCTCTTGAGGAAAGGATGTTGTCAACAACGTCTTTTTGTGGTTTCATTTTTTCGTTTCTTTAAATAACCATTTTATAATTCGGGGCTTGTTGATATAATGATCTCTGTTTTTCATCCAAATAATCAAGATGGACAAGCAGGTCAGTGCGCCCTACGAGCTCCTTTATGCTTTGCATTCCATAATTTCTTAAAATATCACACCACTGCTTTCGCCAGGCCATGTACATATTCACGATACGTTGCTCCGCATACGCTTCGGTTATCATATAACCCAGTTCCGGGTCTGTAGAGGCAATCCCCCGTGCACACCCGCGGCCGCTTTCACAATTTCCGCATCGGACGCATTCAAGGGCAACCAGCTCTGCTGTGCCAATCACGACACCGTCAGCGCCCAGGGCGATGGCCTTGGCCACATCCATAGCATTTCGTATCCCACCGCTGGCAATAAGGCATATGTTATCTCTTGCCCCTTCATTGACCAGGAACTGATGGACCTTTGGGATCGCATATTCTATGGGCATGGCTATGTTCTTTTTGGCGATATCCGGAGCAGCTCCGGTTCCGCCATAGCTCCCATCTATATGGATAATATGAGCGCCCGCATAATACGCACCAACAGCCACCATGTCCACATCCGTAGGTGTTGATACCTTGACCGAACAAAGCACCGTGGTGTTGACCTCCTTCATCCAATCCACGTGTTTTTTATGATCTTCCACTGAGTAAACACTATGAAACGGAAAGGGTGAAAAAAGGGCGCTGCCGACAACTGTTTCCCGCATGGCTGCTACAGCAGGTGTTACCTTTTCGCCAAGCAGATGTCCTCCAAGACCCGGTTTTGCACCCTGGGCATATTTAAACTCCATGACCGGGGCATACTGGATGGTTTCCTCTCTGACACCGAACAAACCGGTTGCGACCTGGGTAATGACATGCTCTTTGTAAGGAAGCAGTTCCGGCGGATATCCGCCTTCTCCGGTACA
>JAABPS010000070.1 GCA_011391835.1 Desulfobacteraceae bacterium | reverse complement strand
CCATTACTGTTAACGCCGTGGAACCGTAAGACATTCCGCCGCCATAACAAGGAATCGAAATGGTTTTCTGTGGCCGCCCATCTCCCGTTTTATTGAGGTCGATACCTGTGTTGATTTCTTCATCACCCAAATTGAGATACTGATCCGGGTTTGGTTTGATAAATCGGATTTTATCAAAGCCGCCGCCTGAATTCCCTAAGCTGTATTCCAGGTCAACCTTTGGCAAATTACCTGTCTCAGCCATTTCAAAATGTCCTAAGAGCATTTCTGCGGTCCAGCGATAATCACCCAGGGTATCCAAAATCGGATTTTTACCTAATGTTAGAGCCTTTTCTGGACACCTGTCGATACAGTAAAAATCGTTTTCCTGGCATTGAAACCCAATGCATTTATGATCTATAGGGCGCAGAGGAAGTGCGTAATTATCATATCGCGGATGCACACCGTAAGGACATAATTCAGCACACAGGCCACATGAAATACAGCGTGAATTTCTTTTTATAACGAATTTGCCGATTGTATTTCGAAACCGTGAGGGCGTTTCTTTAACTGAAGGAAGTTTAAAGTTCTTTTTCATTCGTCTATAATATAATTCTGTATTGTTGATATCATCTTATTTTATGACACCTTTCTTTCACCAAATATCGGTGCAAAGTTTTCCTTTTCCAAATCTTCAAACCACAAGGACCTGCCAACTTCGCCACGCAACCTTCTGACTTCCCGAAGCCCCATGGCACCAAGCATTTCGAGGATCTGGTTTCGCCATGCTCCCATTAAGTTGATAATTCGGGCGGACCCAAAACCCGGTTTCACTTCTTCAAGTTTTGCTGGGCATGAAAGTCCTTCCCTGCACTGGTAACACATCCGGCATTCCATGGCGATGAGCAGCGGAGCGTCAATGGCTACACCATCGGCACCGCAAATAATTGCCTTGGTCACATGCTCAGCCATTGCAATCCCTCCGGAAAACAGCAAATTTACTTTCTGACGCAAGGATTTGTTTACAAGGGCCAGATGAATTTCTCTAATCATCTCTTTTATAAACCGAGGACGTTTTGAGTCAATTTCCCGGCCATGGTTATCTGCATAGTAGTGAATTGTATCAATATCCGTTTCAGCGAGTTTAAGAGAAATATGTGGTGCATCGGCTTTCAATGGAACGGCTACTGAGATAAACAGATCTTTATTGATATCCCGAATTGCTGAAACATCGTTTTCCATGCCGGCTTCATAGCTGATCTCAACCATTTTGCACTGCCGAACAAGATCGGTATATTTCTTATAATTTTTCAGTGTCAGGTATGGAATGAAGCTTTTTGTATATGGTAAAAATTTTTCCGTAATATTCCCAGGCTGAACGAACACCATGGTGCCAATAGAGTGGGCGGCCTTTACCATCGACATAAGTATGTTCTTGTTCAGAACCCCAACCACCGGCTGTTGAAACAAGATCGGCAGAGGTATTTCCAGAATTGGGGGAACATCTTGCACGAGGGTCAAATCCGTATGAAACCGAAGACGCCGGGGACGTCGAGAGAGTTCTATGCATGTATTGATATATTCCCGTCCATGAATTCCGTCTCTGGTGGGGCGTACGATTTCAGACATGTCCGTCCACATGGAATCAAAACCTTTCCCCACAAAAGGACCACGATATCCAGCTCCGGACACCGGAATATTTCCCGTATGGGCTTGATACCACGTGCTATGGATAATATTCGGTGTCCAATATTCATCGCCAAGGTTCCTGTATTCAGGATTTATTGCGCGTGAAAAGATGCCTTTTGTGCATTCCTGGACACACCGAAAACAACTTTTGCAGGCATACAGATAGACCGGCTCTTTCATGGAGCTGATATGCTGATAATTTTCTTTAAAAATGCCGTACACACATTTTTTCTTAACGCATTCCTTGCAGCTCCCAGCGCAATCTTCCCGGAATTCCACTGCCGTATATTTGCCGACAGGATACTGCCGCGGTGGCGTTGGTTTAACAGTGATATGATATTTTTTTGGCATTCAATCCTCGTTAGACATAACCATTCAATTTTTAAGACCCGCGTTTTTGACAATTTCAGGCACTTTTTCTTCCCATTCGATTGCCATGATATGGATGCCGGAAACGCCATTGATCTCCTTTAATTCTTCAATCGTTTCAAGGCATATCTTTATGCCTTCATCCGCAGCTTTTTTCTTTTCAACATTGTCCATTCTTTTGATGATTTCATCTGGCACATCCATCCCCGCGACTTTGTTTTTCATGTACCTTGCCATCCCTGATGATTTAAGCGGGGTTATTCCGCCCAAGATATATGCTTTTTCAGTCAGGCCTTCTTCGCGGGCAAGGTGTATCCATTTTTTAAATCTATCCATATTATAGATACATTGTGTCTGAATAAAATCCACTCCCGCGTCAATTTTTTTTGCCAGCCGGACCACCCGATATTCGAAGGGATCGGCAAAGGGGTTCGCTGCGGCACCGATAAACATTCGAGGAGGCTTATCCAGCGCATACCCGCTCATATCTTTTCCTTCATCACGCATTGTTTTCACAGTGTGAATCAAATGCGTGGAATCAATATCAAAAACATTTAAGGCATCAGGCTGACTGCCAAATGCCTGATGATCACCTGAAAGGCATAAGATATTTCTCATGCCTAAAGCATATGCCCCTAAAAGATCTGATTGAAGGGCGATCCTGTTTCGATCGCGAACGACCATCTGCATAACAGGCTCGAGTCCTATTTGTAAAAGAAGGGCTGAGGCGGCAATACTTGACATCCTGACAATCGCTGTCTGGTTGTCAGTCACATTCACCGCATCCACGTATCCTTTTAATAATTGTGCCTTTTGTTTTACTACTTCCTCATTTGCCCCTCGTGGCGGGCCGCATTCAGCCGTAACGGCAAACTCACCTTTTAATAGTACGCTGTGCAATCGGCTTAAAGGCAATGCATTCATATGATGTGATCCTCCCGGATATATTTTCTCGGTCCTCCAGAAATGCTGGGTTGCCAGTTTTTGGGAGGAATGTATGCCCGTAAATTTTTATGTTGGCCCAGCAGTGTTAGACGGTCAATGATAAGCTGCCATGCGCACTCTGTCTCAGGATTAATTTCACACCGTCCCTTTTGAGAGCCGCCGCAGGGTCCGTTTAATAGCTTTTTAGAACAGCGCGTAATAGGGCAGATACCACCAAAGACAGCCAGAACACAATTTCCGCACCCCTGGCACTCTTCAGTAAATAGCCCGGGCTTTTGTTGAATTCCAATAAACGTTGTATTAACGCCTGGTAATACAGGTGTATCTCCAAAGCGTTTCGCTAAAGCCTGAACACCTGCGCCACACGCAAGGGATAATACCGCTTCATTTCTGGCAACAGCGTTGGCTGCCTCTTGTATAAATTCATTTTCACACTGACGCTCGACAGTTTGCTCTTCTATCTCGATTTTCCTATCTTCCTGTTTTAAGGCAAGGCGCAGCGCTGATGCCAATGCCGCCACCTCATCTTCTCCGCCGACAAAGCAGGTTTTTACACATGTCCCGCAACCTAAAATAAGAAGCTTTTTGTATCGTATAATTGTATCGATAATTTCTCTAACCGGTTTTTGTTCACCAACAATCATAGCGCAACTCCATACGTCACTTGAATGTGACAGATTGATGTTAATTCTTTTAATAAATAAGAAAGAAAAAAGTGATTTTTACCAGAATTAGGCGGCAACTCGAATGGGACCTAAATCAGAAAGACCGGCTACGATTTCCTGAAGGATTTTGCTCACTGCAAGTTGATCCGTTATAGATACGTTAATAACTGATAAGCGCTCTTGATCCAATCCTATTTCTTCTAATATTTTTTTTGTTCTCTCAACCCGCTTTCTTGCTCTTATACTGCCTTGTAAATGCCTGCATTGATTTTCGGGGCAAACTAAAACAGCTACCGCATCGGCACCTGCCTCGAAAGCACGAAGGAGATAAACATCCTTTACCAGGCTTGAGCAAGGAAGGCTTATCAATTTCACATTGATATTTCTTTTATGTATATAAGATTTGGTCAGCTTTTCATCAATGGAATTGATACAATGAAATAGTGTTACATTGGGTTTGTCTAATTTTGTCATGCTATTTTTCTCCTTAAAAATTCTACATCTGCTCAAAAAAAACGTCCTTCTCTTCATCAGAGTTGGACGCCGTTGTCGTTTAGAACCAGGTTAAAGCAAGAAGCATACGCCATTGTATAACATTGCTTTAAGTTAAAAATATTCCACACCTTTTTATTGGTTTTGTCAAGAATAAAACCAATAAAATAAAATAGTTAAGGAGTACTTAATATATATTTAACTATTAATTACTACTTAATTTTTTTGTGTAATCTTATTTTTTTAAGGACTATTTGTGAGCTAACTACTTCTATCTGAGTGGATAAAACTTACTTTTCCCTGTACTGTAGCTTGCTACGGGGAGGATCATTAAAAGTTTCTTTAACTAATGATCAAGCGGTTCAGACCAAAACTGATTTTGATGACACACAACATCATATTTTTTCTTCTATTGAGAGGATTTAAAAAGAGCTTGTAACCGGGGAACCAGCGTTGCTTGAACTTGAGCAGAAGGAAAAAGATCGACTGAGATTTGAAATAACTCCGGCCTTATAATATATGCTAAAAATTGATTGGTTTTTTCATCTAAACTCGATTTACATCTGAATACTTCTCCACCTTCTTTTTTCCTCATTATTGACAGATTTAATTTGTCTTCGAGGAGAGAGGGAAACGTAGTTTCCTACGGCAACTTGATTTAGAATAACCCTATCGGCTATATCTAAATCTAAAATAATAAGTATTGGATACCCCGGATAACAGACTGCGTCGCAATTATTATTTTCGAACTTTGCATAAAATATGGCTTCCCAGTTTGGCCGACATTGCATTATTTTTGAATTTTAGGGGTCAAACACCTATGGAAAACGGCCTCAGATGAGCTATTTTTTAATTGTGACACAGCCTCTAAACCGGGGTATGACAAAGGAGTTTGAAATGAGTAGGCGTCCATTAAAATGTATCTCATGCTTCTAAGATAATCAACAGCGCATCCATGCATGATACTTTTCAATCAAGTTAAGCAGTTTTTCAGGTGCGTGTTGTTTTCTCCATTGGCCTGCGGCCAGCTTGTTCGCTTCAGCCAGTGTCGGATATATATGGATGGTTCCTAAGATTTTATTAAGCCCCAGATTGTTTTTCATGGCAAAAATATACTCCGCAATAATATCACTTGCGTGTGAACCTACAATGGCAACACCTAAGATTTTATCTGTTCCTGTTTTGGTCAGGATTTTTACAAATCCATAATCCTCTGAATCTGCAATGGCGCGGTCAAGATCTTTGAGCGGATACACGGTTATTTCATGGTCTATCTTTTGGGCTCGTGCTTCCTGCTCATTGATACCGACTCGTGCGACTTCCGGGTCTGTAAAGGTTGCCCACGGAATCACCCGGTAGTCTGCTTTGAACTTTTTAAATTTACCAAACAATGCGTTTACCGATGCATACCACGCCTGGTGTGATGCTGTGTGTGTAAATTGATAAGGGCCAGCCACATCTCCAGCGCAAAAGATATTCGGAAAATTCGTTTGCAAAAATGCGTCGGTTTCAATGGTTCCCCTATCTGTTAAGGAAACCCCCAGTTCTTCCAGGCCAAAACCAGATGTATTTGCCACACGGCCAACGGCTACAAGAATTTCATCAAATTCGATACGAATTTCTTTTGAGCTGTTTTCACAAATCAGCA
>JAABPS010000069.1 GCA_011391835.1 Desulfobacteraceae bacterium | reverse complement strand
CCACTTTCTTTGCTTTATGAGAGGTAAGCACCTGCACTCCTTCACTGATAAACCTCTGGGTGATAAATTCGGAAATCTCCGGATCTTCCCTGATCATAATTCTATCCGCCATTTCCACCTGGGTGACCTGCGATCCAAATCGCGCGAAGGCCTGTGTCATCTCACAACCAATGGGGCCGCCTCCAAGAATAACCAGCCTTTCCGGGAGTTTTCGAAGCGACCATATGGTATCTGATGTTAAATAGTTGATTCTGTCCAATCCCGGAATAGGCGGGACAAATGGCCGTGCACCTGTGGCAAGAACGATATTTCTTGTAGTGATTTTTCTGCCGTTTACTTCGATGGCAAATGGCGAGATAATGTTAGCCTCTCCTTGAATACATTCCACACCCAGTTCCCTGTAGCGTTCAACCGAATCATGCGGTTCGACCTTTTTGATAATAGCACTTACCCTTTCCATGATTTCAGAAAAATCAAATTCAATGGCACTATTTTTAAAACCGAACTCTTTTGATCGTTTCGCGTAGGAAAGCATTTTGGCGGAACGGAAAAGCGCTTTGCTGGGCACACAACCAGTATGGAGGCAGTCTCCGCCCATTTTATCTTTTTCAATGAGCGCGACTTTAGCTCGAACCGCTGCGCCGATCAACGCTGCAACCAGTCCTGCTGATCCTGCTCCGATAACAACAAGATTATAATCAAACTTTTTGGGTTTGGGATATTTAGCAAAAATTTTACGGGTCTGAATGATTTCCACAAATTTCTTGGCGATCAGAGGGAAAATACCCAGCAAAACGAACGACAGGATGAGTCCGGAAGATATGATATTTTGTAAAGATTCGATTTTTGCCAGCTGGGTTCCCGCATTGACATAAACAACCGTACCGGCAAGCATACCAATTTGGCTAACCAGATAAAACGTTGCCGTGCGAATTGGCGTCAGCCCCATGACAAGATTGATGACAAAGAAGGGAAAGACAGGTACCAGGCGCAACGTAAAGAGATAAAATGCTCCGTCTTTTTTTATTCCTTCGTTGATGGCTTTCAATCTGTCACCGAATTTGTTCTGGACATAATCTTTCAACAGAAAACGGGAAACAAGAAAGGCAAGTGTAGCGCCAATGGAACTGGCGAAGGAAATCACAACCGTTCCGATAAGCAGACCAAAAAGAGCGCCTCCTGCCAGAGACATCACAGCAGCCCCAGGGAGTGAAAGCGCAGTGACAAGGATATAAATACCCATGTACGCGGCAATGGTAGGAAGCTGATTCGAAGTGTAAAAACTTTCAAATAGCTCTCTCTTCGATTTAAGATATTGCAAAGTAAAGAGCTCATTGAGATCAAATTTAAAAAAGAGATACACAATAATTGTGATACCAGCGAGAATAAAAAATTGAAGTAATTGTTTTTTCATGGATGGCCCTGTTTATTATGGTTTGCTTGAACTACTATTTGGC
>JAABPS010000068.1 GCA_011391835.1 Desulfobacteraceae bacterium | reverse complement strand
AGCGCTATCATGCGTGCTTCGGTTTCGCTTTGTAATTCATTCATAAAAAGATTGAGACTATTGGCCGAAGGGTATCCGTCGGAAGAAAGATTTAAATCAATAGTACCGCATTTTATGTTTTTATACTCCTGAGGAATAACTAATGACGGTCCGGATAAAAGTTGTTTTTCAGGAACTGCAACGTCACTGTCATTAACCTGAAAATATTCCGATACGACAAAGAGAATATTTACCTTCTTATTATCGGCTAACTTGCCGAGAGCCTTTGCCAGAGACATGGAAGCGAAAAGGCCAAATTGTTTTACATATTCCAAGCGCTGCCGGGGAGATTTGCCGGCTAAAGAAGGAAGCAATGCCAAATGAAGTATTGTCGGAATGCTATCCTGCTTCATTTTATCTTTAATCAGGTCAACCAATCCGTCCACAGCAAACGGAGATATAAGATCAGACGAATGATCATTATATGAGGAAGCATATTCATAGGAAATTAATTTGAATTCCCGCTCTCGCAGATAATCCAATAAACGTTTTTCGGCCGGACTGCCTGAATGTAAAATAATAAATTCTTTTTTATCAATATCAGCTGAAATGGAGAACGGGATGCGCTTCCAGGACGGAACTGAAAACCAGTTGGAAATATCCTTTCGTTTTCCCGAACCGGAAATTAATTTTGATGATGAGGGTTGCTTGTCTAATTTAGGAGGATCAATCCAATGGCGTTTTCTTTGAAAAGGATATAACGGTAGAGGTATCCTTTTTCCCGGTTCTTTTTTGAAGAGATTATTCCAGTCAATATCCCCGCCGTTTAACCATTCTGAGCGAATCGCGTTCAGTTCAGGATAGGAAGAGTAATCAACACAGGGAGAATTGCCGGTTTCTTTCCGCAGCAAGGAAGTCGCTTCCTCCAGGGTATTACATATTATGGCACAACGATGTTTGAAATGACAACGGCCAATTCCCAATGTGTAAGCAATGTCGGCTATATTTTTATTCGGCGTTCGTTCAAGATGATTAACCAAAGCTTGAAGCAGTTCCTTCAAAGCTTTTTCTGAACGGGCGGAAAGCGGAATCAGATATGGTCCGGAGCTTTCGGATGTAACCTGCGATCCGGGAGGTTCCTCAATAATAACATGAGCATTCGTTCCGCCTATACCAAAAGAACTGATTCCGGCTCTGCGGGGACGGTTACCGGATTTCCAGTCAAGTGATTTTGAGGCAACATAGAATGGTGTTTCAGCAAAATTTATTTGCGGATTTGTTTTTTCGCAGTGCAGGCTTTGAGGAATCTTACCGGTTTTAACTGCACCAACCGCTTTAATAAAACCTGCGATTCCGGCAGCGGTATCCAAATGACCGATATTACTCTTAACCGTTCCAATCGCGCAATATTGGCGTTTGTCGGTATGCTTTCTGAATGCCTCGCTCAATGCTTTAATTTCTACCTGATCACCAAGAGCCGTCCCCGTCCCGTGAGCTTCCACATAACTGATGGATCCGGCAGATACTCCCGCAGAAGAGAGCGCGGCCAAGATCGCGTTTTTCTGTCCTTCTAATCCCGGAGCGGTGAAGCCCAACTTATCAGAGCCGTCATTGTTAACACCGGATCCTTTGATAACAGCGTGAATGGTATCACCATCGGCAATGGCATTTCCAAGCGGTTTCAATAGAACAGCGGCAACTCCGCTTCCGGCAATTGTTCCGGCAGAATTATCGGCAAAAGCCCGGCAATGACCGTCTGGAGAAGCTATCCCCTTTTCTTGATATAAATAGCCAGTGACCTGGGGGATACTAATGGAAACTCCTCCTGCCAAAGCCATTTCACATTCTCCGGCCAATAGAGATTTGCAGGCCATGTGTATTGCGACAAGAGAGGTCGAACAAGCCGTGTTGACACTGATACTCGGACCGCGCAAATTAAATTTGTAAGAAGTCCGGATGGGAATAAAATCTTTGTCGTTTCCCATTGTAACCTGATAAAAATCCGCGCTTTCCAGTATTCCGTCTGGAACTAAATTACGAAGAAGATAGGTATTCATCCCGTTACCGGCAAAAACACCTATCCTGCCTGAATAACGGTAGGGATCGTAACCTCCATGCTCCAGTGTATGCCAGGCTGTTTCCAGAAAGTGTCGGTGTTGAGGATCCATAGTGCTCGCTTCTCGTGGAGTAAAGTCAAAAAATTCGGCATCAAAGAGCTCCGTATCTTTTAGAATGCCATTTGCGGCAACAAAACTAGGTTTGTCGATTTGCTCCGGAGATAATCCGGCAGAAAGCAACTCATCCCGATTGAAAAAAGTGATGGATTCTTTCCCTTCATTCAGATTATCCAAAAAAAGATCAACATTTTCAGCGCCGGGGAAACGCCCTGCCATACCAATGACGGCAATCTCGCCGGAAGATATTTGTGCTGATAAATTCGTTCTTTCAGCTACGTCGATATTGCCGGAAAGTGCCTGCGCCTGGGTTGCTATCGTGACATATCGAAATAAGTCAACTACCTCCAAATCAGCATTTAATTCTTCCGTCAAATAGGAATACAATCTAATCAGCAACAGGGAATGTCCTCCGAGATCAAAGAAATTATCGTGGCGGCCAATGACTTCGCGGTTGAGCAGTTTTTTCCATATTTTAGCGATAGAATTCTCTAAATCCGATAAAGGACTGTCTTTTTCAATTACATTTCCGGTATATATTGGAGTCGGAAGTCTCTTTTCGTCAAGCTTTCCGGCTTTGTTTATGGGAATATCAGGAATGCACATTATGCTTTGAGGAATCATATAGGCCGGAAGTTCTTTCTGCAGCTCAATTCGAATGTCATCAATATTCTTTCTATCTCCCGATGCAACTACATAGGCTGAAAGAATTTTATCCCTGGACTTTTCGTCTTGTCGCAAAATCACACAAGCCTTGGAAATCCCGGGCAGTTTTCGCAGTGCCGACTCAATGTCGCCAAGTTCAATGCGATATCCGCGCAATTTTACCTGCCGGTCCAGCCGGCCTAAAAATTCCAATATTCCATAGTCGGTCAAACGAACTTTGTCGCCGGTACGATACAGTTTAATGGCGTTCTCTTCCGGTTCATCAAGCCAGATTCCACGTCCGTTCTTTTCAATCCAATAACGAAATGACCTGGAGGTAAGTTCCCGCTCATTATAATAGCCATCGGCAAGACATTCGCCGCCTATGCACAATTCTCCGGCTACTCCAGGCGAAACAGGATTGCCTGTACGATCAAGAATACGCAGCAGTCGGCCTGGCATCGGTCTTCCAATCGGGACATTTGGTGTCGCACATGCAGAGACAGCGTTAGAGTGTACTCTAAAATAGGTTGAAGTAATCACACCTTCGGTCGGACCATAAACATTAAGAAGCGGAACCTCGCCAACCGGCGAAGAGAGCCATTGTTTAGCGACATCTACAGGCAAAGCCTCGCCTCCGGAGAGTACCATACGCAACCCTTGAGGAGCATATTCAGGGTGACGACTCCAGTAATTTAAGAGCTCTCTGATATACAGCGGCGGCAAATCGACAACTGTTAATTCATATTTTGCGGTATTTCTGTAAAATTCAACCGGCGTCCACGGCGTTTCGCCGCGGATAACAACGGTAGCGCCTGCCGCTAAAGCCGGAAAAATCTGCTCAAACCCTGCGTCAAAGAATATCGGAGCAAATTTTAGCACGCGGTCTTTATCTGTCAGAGAGAAAGTATCAACGCAAGCCTGACAATGTTTTTCAAAGGCTCCATGAGAAACCAAAACACCCTTTGGTTTTCCGCTTGTGCCTGAAGTATAAATTATGTAGAGAGGATCTTCCGGTTCTATTGATGTTGTAATCGGAGCGGAAGAGAACCTGGATATGTTTTCAGCTTCAGCAGAAATATCTATGACAACAACATTGGAATTCCTGAAGACCCCGGTGAAATCCTTATTTTCATTCTCAACAAGCAGGAATTTTAAATTAGCTGTGGATAGGATTTGCCGACAGCGTCCCAGGGGACTTTGAATATCCAAAGGAACAATAACGGCGCCTATCTTCATCGCGGCCAGTAACGAAGGAAGTAATTCGATCGTAGAGTTCAGCCCGATACCAAGATTATCGCCTTTTTTTAAACCGCGTTCATGTAAATATTTAAATAAATTGCCGGAGCGAATTTCCAGTTCTTCTCTTGTAAGCGCTGTATTGTTGTAAAGAACAGCTATCTTTTCGGGGTTTTCTTTCGCTCTGAGAGAAATCATTTCATGTACTCGTTGTTTAGTATCTGCGATTTCAGGTCCCCGCATTTCTTCACCGAGAACGAATTGATGTTCATCTGAAGTCATAACGGGAAGTTCGGAAAGCCGGGATCCCGGATTCTGAACCGCTTCCTTCAGCAGGTTTATATAATGAGAAATAATATGTCTGGCGGTTTCACTATTGAACAAATCAGTGCTGTATTCCAGCAAACCGATCATGCCCCGTTCCATGGGCATAAGTTCTAGAGTTAAATCAAACAGCGATACTGTGCGTGGCGGAAATACCAAATTCAGGTCAAGATCCGGCAATTTAATTTTATCATTAAGAGAATCCTGCATTGAAAACATGACCTGTATGAGAGGGAGCCTATCCGCCCGTCGATCAATGTGCAATTTACTGACAAGTTGATCAATGGGGACATCCTGATATTCAAGTGCTTCTGCAACGCTGCCATGGACTTTTTTAACCATTTCGGAGAAAAGAGGATTACCGGACATATCCAATCGCACGACAACGGTATTGACGAAAAAACCCGTCATGAATTGAAGGCTTTCCTCGTCACGGCCTAAAGAAGGTACACCAACAAGAAGATCATCCTCTCCGGTATAATATCTCAACAAGGTGCCGAAAGCGGCCAAATATACATTGAATGGAGTTATTCCAGCCGATCTGCTAAAATTGTCAACCATGTCGCGCAAAGAGTCATCAATAAAGAATGCTCCGGCGGAACCAGCGAATGACTGTTTATCCGGACGCGGTTTATCCGGCAGGACATTTAGTTCGGTACACGCACCGTCCAGATATCCGGCATATTCATCCGTTTTTTTCTTCATTGTTTCACTATTAAGATATTCGTTTTGCCGAATCGCATAATCGCGTAATTTAAGAGGAAGGGCCGGTAATTGTGGTGTCCGGTTTTCGATCCTTGCCGTGTAAAACTCTTTTAAATCGTCAACAACGATATTCAGCGACCATGCGTCTATGATAATATGGTGAAAATTCAGGGATAGAAAATATCTTTCGTTCTCTCCTGTGATATGCATCAGGCGAGGAATAAAAAGTGGCCCGGTTTCCAGATCGAACGCACGCCTGGCCTCCTCGCTCATGAAGTTCTCAAGATCTGATTCGGTTATTTCTTCAGGAGTTAATCTGATCTGTTGCGGGGGAAGTACAACGAGCGATAATGAACCATGTTTTTGCGGAAATATCGTGCGCAGACTTTCCTGTCGCCCTGCTAATTTGTTGACGGCATATTCCAGGGCTTCCATGTTTATTTTACCGTCCAATTCCAAAAATAGCGGCGAATTATACGCGTACGCGTTATCGCCTTCCATTTTATGCAGAAACCATATTCTACTCTGCATGTGGGTTGGTGGTACCAGTTCTGTGCTGTGGCTCTCAATTGTTACAGGTGGGGATTGATTATCCTGCTGTTTGTCTATTCTGACAGTTTCCAGCAGTTTAATTACCGGCACATCAGGATTTCGGACAGCCGATTCAAAAAAGGCATTGAAATGCGCGACCGCCTGTTCGGCGAATTGCTTTGTAAACTTTGCCCCGTTATATCCAAAACGGCATCTTCTTTCATTTTGGATATCTATCTCTAACAGCAAATCAATATTCATTTCTGTTTCAGGAGGTGAAATTGAAGCGCACTCTAAACCATCAAGATTAAGAGGTGTGCTGTCGGTCAACAACGATTGATTTATTAAAACATTAAACGGGGTTTTGTTCTCTTCGTGTCTTCTTTCAGATCTTAAGCGTTGGACAAAATCTTCAAAGAGACAGCAGGTATGCTTTTTCGATTCCCGTCTTTGGTCCGTCATTGACCGTATCAAATCATTGAAAGTGGTTTTTTCATCAAGTTGGGCCCGCAAAGGCAGGCTGTCAACAAACACATTGATTAGATTTTTAAAACCTGGCGGGCGGCAATTGTGCTGATATGACAGTAAACATGATTTACTATTTGCATGATGCATAACTATCGTAGAAAAAATGGCGCTATAATACAAAAACATCGTTGACTTGATCGAGCGGATATATTGTTTTGCCTGAGCGAAAATATCCTTATCAATTTCAAAATAAATGCCTTCGCGAATCTCCCTCTTACCGGTTTTATAAAAAGGCAATGGCAAATATGCGGGTACTCCTTCTGTAAGCCGCATCAGAAAATCCGATGATTCAAGTTCTTTCTCACGAGTATAAAGATTCGACTCCATGTTTATATATTCTGTAAAAGAATTTACAGTCAGCGCCGGAAAAACGCCGTCGCGCAAAAATGAATTATAGGAAATAGCCCAATGCTCGATCTGGAGGCTGTGTGTTCCGTCGCTCATGATATGATGCATGGCAATCACCGCGATATGTCGCTCGTCTGAAATCCTCAAAATACCAAGCCTTAGAGGAGGCCGCTCATCGAGCATATATGGACGTAAAGTAAATTCCTTAACGAAGTCATGAATAACTTCTTCATAAGACCTTTTGTCGCTTTGACTCATCGAAATTATTTCAACTTCAGGTATCACGCCGGTATCCGGGAAAAAACAGGCTTCATAATTTTCGTTTTCGCAATAGAGAGAACGTAAAGCCTCATGTGAATTAACCGTATGTCTAAAAGCGCGAGACAGTAAATCAACATCCAATTTGCCTTTGATATCATAGGCAAAACAATAATTATCATCCACGCCCTCCGGCCATATTTTCCATCTTGTCCAGAATTTTCTCTGAAAACGTGATATCGGCAGATATCTGCCGGGTGGAAGTATCCTTTTGGCGCTATCGCTAATAGTCGTAGAAGCTTGGTCGCGTTTTGCCATAAGGGTTTCCGCTATCTGGGAAATGGTTGGAGTATCAAATATTTGCTTTACACGCAGGCGCAGACCAAATTCCTTTTCAATCAGCATTGCGAACTTAATCGCCAGTATGGAATGACCACCTAAAGAAAAGAAATCATCTTCGATTCCAACGTTATCGCATTGAAGCAATTCCTGCCATATTTCACAAAAACGTTTTTCAATTTCATTTCGCGGGGCAGTATAATTACTTTTATAAGGAGCGAATTCTTTGAGCATAAGTAATACCTTTCAATAAATTTCTATCTCATACAACGGATATTTTCTTTGTGATCGCATATGATTTAAGGTTTTCATTATTTATTCGAATGTCTTTATAAAGTCGATATTCTATTACAATCGTAATGTCGAGACAGATATATAAATTTCCTATTTCGTCGTATGCATAAATTGTTTTTGGCGTTGCGTGACAGTCAATTCGATGAGTAAGTATGGAAGTGAAAATGCCGGAGAACTTCTGTTCTTTTTCGATTCGAACACGCCGCTTATTGCTAAGACGAAAGTAATGTCCCGTGACTTATTTTGCTGAAATCACTTGTCAAATTTGTGTTCATAATCTTCTTGGTTGCTTGAATTATTATCTGGTAAAAACGGAATAAATCCTTTGCCGGGCATCCATTTCTTAGAGGAGGTCAGATTTAGCTCCAACGATCCATTCTTTTCATATTTGTATTTCAGTCCCAGTATAGTATGGTCGCTGTATATAATTGAACTATACAATGACTGAGGAATTAAAGAGTCAGCATTATCTATAGATTGCTTAATAAGCATAATCGCACTATAACCGCACAAGGACCATTGATCCGGGGCTGAATTGAACTTTTGTTTGTATCGTTTTGCGAAAGATTCTAATTCCGGTGTTTTATCGAAAGCTGTATCGTATGAACTACAGTAAACATTTGACAAGTCGAAAGAAGGCTTAAAAGATTTAGTAAAGGCTTCGAGATCCAGTTCTTCATTTCCGATAAAAGGCTTTCGGTATCCGCTCTTATGTAGATATTTTAATAGATAGGAAGCGTCATCCGAATAACCGAGAAAAACGATGCCATCGCATTTTGTATTAATAATTTTATCGTAAATCGGTTCGACATAACTATTTTCATTGTATTCATTTGCAGAGGTTAAATAAATATCATTTTCTTTTCCTATTTGAAATGCAAATAAGTTATAAAGGCCGTTACAGTAATCCGTGTCCTTATATATAACGGCTAATTTCTTCATGCCGAGCGATTTGGCAATATCCTTCATATTGATAGTATGATAAAAATCCGAATAGCAGTTTGCGGCCATAAGTTTATAGTTTCGTTCTAAAAGAAAAGGATTTGTGCCGCACTCAAGAATTAATACTCCTGCTTCACCAAGAATCGGGGCGCAAGCTTTGACTGAATTTGAATGCAAAAAGCCAATCGCAGCAACAATTTTTTTATTATTCGCAAAATCCCATATATCAGTTCCCTCTCGTTTTTCTTCTTTCAAATGTATTTTGAAATGATAAGAAAAGCTCTTTTCTTTCTCTATATCACTTAAAGCCAACTCTATCCCCTGGGTATAAGTAGGAAGATCTTTATATGGCCAAACTACACCGATATCCACATCTCTGACATTTTCGTTTTCCAGATAGGCATAACGATTGGCTTTCATGTTAACCAGGTCTGTGCGACTATAATTAAACCATGCCAGTCCAACGAGTATGATTATAAAAAATATTAAGAAACGAGTTATTTTTTTAGTTCTCATTATATATAATTCAGTAATTCTATTTTCCGTCGTTCAATATTACCGGCAAACCTTCTTTTCCGCTTCCTATAATTATGGTTTTCGCGTTTTGTGATTCAGAGATTTTCCGGGTAGCATCGATTCCATGCCATGTTAGAATATTGGAAGAAATAGAGGATGCAACAGTTTCATTATAAGTTTTAATACCTTTTGCTTCCACCTCTTTTCTAATAGCTTCATTTTTTTCGGCGTCTATGGCAAACATTTTTTCGGTAATTTTCTCTTTCTGGACAAGTTTCTGCTCAATAGCGTTAGAGATGGTTTCCGGTAAGGATATTCTCATTAAAAAAACATTCATCAGCTCAAGATAATTACGCGTATATTCCATATATGCCAGCATGTTCAGCCGACTGTTAAATTCCTCTTGATGAGAAAATATTTCTTCCGGCGTCAGCTGTCCGGTAATATTTCGAACGATGGCTTTGGTCATCGGGCTGACAACAATTTTAGCATAATTGGGGCCGATTTTTTTGTGAAGGTAGGGCAGATTTTCCTTATCAATTTTAAAATAAGCCGCTATTTCAATTTCGATAGACAAACCGGTAGAGCTTAAAACCATTAACTTTTCTTTTACTGTTTGAGCCCTGATGTCATAAATAATCATGCGATCCCAGGGAAAAATAATATGTAAACCTTCGTCATAAACTCTGTCTACTCTTGTCCCGTTGAAAAAACGTTGCCACAACACACCGCAATGACCTGAGGAAATTGATATTACGCAGTATTTAATAGTTACAACAAGAAGCAGTCCTAATAACAAAAACCCCAGAACTTTATAGATAAAATAGTCTCCACTCCTTCGGCGTTTCTTTATTTGAGCTTCATTTTCGGATACCATTATTATCTAACCTCCAAAATTAGTTTATTTAGAACAATTTTCCGAATGCGCTATTTCCTTATCAATTTTACCATCTTGAAAATGAAGTACCCTGTCGCAGCAGTGAAAATAGCGATCATCGTGACTTACCGCGATGATAGTTTTGCCTTCCTGCTTCAGCCGGGGAATCAATTCGAGGTAGAAATATTCGCGGAAAATCGGATCCTGGTCTGCAGCCCATTCATCGAAAATATACACCGGTTTATCTTCCATCAGCGCCACGATCAAAGCGAGGCGTTTTCTTTGTCCTGTGGATAATTCGATATTGGTAAAGCTGTCTCCTTCTCTTTTGGTCTTGTATCCCAAATGGAAAAGTGCCAGCAATTCAGCTGTTCGAGCCGGGTCGGTTTGAGAAAGTCCGTACAGTTTCTGGAAAATATGGAAGTCTGAAAAAATGGCGGCGAACAATTCCCGGTAAGCATTATTATACTTGAATAATACTGTTGATCCGTCCTGTTTGATGATTCCCTGTTCCGGCTTGTAAAGACCTGTAAGAAGTTTCAGGAAAGTGGTCTTACCGCTTCCGTTGCCACCGCAAATAAATACCACCTCGCCTTTTTTAAGTTCGAAGGCAAACGGGCCGGCTGAAAAAGTGCTCAAGCGGTCCGAATCGTAATAAGAATAGTTTATGCCGTCCATTGTTAAGGTTTCAAAGGTCGGAGGATCTTGTACTTCTTCCGATTTATCCTCTTCAAAATCAATTCCGTTTTCCTTAAGACGCTTGTCGATAGCTCTGTCCAAATTCCAGACACCTTGAATGGCAACACTCACCTGCGTATTGTAATTGAGGGTTCTCACCACATTTGCCGTTGGTATGAAAACGAAGAAAACAGCGGCCACAAGCTTGAAGATCATATTGGATTGTTCGGATTGGCCCTGCA
>JAABPS010000067.1 GCA_011391835.1 Desulfobacteraceae bacterium | reverse complement strand
CGCTTTCCCCCTGGATAAGAACGGTACCATCGGATGCTGAGTACATTTTTATTAATTCAAACACCTTTCGGATTTTTTTATCTGTACCTACCATATTTTCAAAAATATGATATTTCCCCATTTCTTCACTGATTGTATGAATTTCAATTTCAGCATCTCTGTCTTCAAAAACGCGATGAATCTTATTTTCAATTTCATCCATCGTATAGGGCTTTTCGATGCAGTCCCTTGCCCTGACTTTTATAACTTTAATCGCATTATTTATAGATATGGCGTTACCAATGAGAAATATTTCCGTACGATGTCCAATATGCCGGATCAATTTAATTATTTTAAAACCATCAATTTCTGAACAATCCATATCCATTAATACAAGATCAACATTTTTTTCATTCAATTTTTCTTCTGCTTCAGAATTTGTCTTTGCGATAAACAGCTCATACTTATTTTGAAATTTTTCGCATAACCATTTCTGATTTTGGTCTTCAGTAACAATAAGCAGTATCTTGTCCTTTTTATTTCCCATTGACTTCCCTTGCTCATTCACCTTTTTGCCATTCAGCGATAAAGAAATTGAGTCATTCACGCAAAATTTTGGCAGAACTATCACTAAATACTTTATCAGTCAATAATTTATTTATTATTTAGTTTTGTATAATTTTTTTATATTTTATTGCCAATAGAACATTGTTTTTAGATTATACTTGAATATAGTTCTAAAATATTTTATAAGGATTTTAATGGCTGTAGAAAAAAGAAAATATGAACGGTATGAAATAGTCGGGGCTGTCGAATCAAAAAATATCCGCATTCTAAAAGGCGTAAACGTAAGCCTCAGCGGTATTCGTGTCGTGACAGACAAAGAAATAGATAGTCATCATATTCTGGATATGGCATTTTCCATGCCCGGCATCACAAATAAATTTACCGCAGAAGCATCCGTTGTCTGGCAGAAGAAAGTGGAGCTTGAAAACACATTTGATACAGGACTTGTATTTAATAAATTGAATGTTGATAAAAGCAAAGACGGAGTCACGTAATTAGGACAGAGATAACATCTGCGATACGTGTTATGAAAAAATATATTTATGAAAACCTTATCTGCCATTTAACAGGCACACGAACCGTGCTGCCGGCTTTATTATTAAATAAAAGATATCCATTCTTCCTTCCATACAAAAAAAGATCCCGTGTAATCATGACGTCCTGTTTGCAATAATCAATGATTTCCTGAATTTTTCCCTGTTTCCACCATGTTAATGCCTGGAGGCCGTCTGCTGTCTTTTTTCTGCCAAGCGTAACGGAGGCAAGATGCTCCAATGAAAGCCGGTATCCCAGCCGATGATAAATCTCATCTAACATGTCCAGTGTATTCAGTTTCCTAAAATTAAAATCAGTATATCCCCTGAGCACACTGTAATCAAAGGTTAAAATATTAAACCCGATAATCAGGTCAAATCCTTTTATTTCCTCAATCATGTCTTGGATGTGTTCTTCTGTGAATGCAGTACAGGTATCACTGATTGAATTGTACATAACCGCACAGCTTATTCCCATACGATCTGCCCGATGCCAGCCGCCGACCTCTTCAGCAGATCGCTGGGTTTCAACATCGAGCACACAGTAACGTGTGTAATCACCTGTTTGGATTATTTTTTGCTTTTTTCGAGAGCAAAGCGGTTGGCCAGAAGATCTCGATTCTTTTTTCGTTGATTTGTAATCCCGTATTTCTCTCAGCAGAAATACAGCTGACGTCTTATCAATTGGACGGTTCCCTGAACCACATTTTGGAGAATGGACACACGACGGACACCCTTGCTCACACTGACATTTATCAATGATGTTTAACGTATAGTTTAAAAGGTCAACTGCATGGTCATAGGCTTGTGTGGACAAACCAGCGCCGCCGGGGATACCATCATAGATAAATATTGCAGCCTTTCCCAACTGTGCATGGAGAGGAGTAGATATGCCACCCAGATCATTTCTATCCGTCATGACCAGTAAGGGAAATACACTGATGGCAGCATGCTCAATGGCGTGAATACCTCCCATAAAATGCAGGTAATTTTTTTCCGCACGCCGTTGAATCTCGGACGGAATAGCAAACCACAGGCCCTCTGTTTCAAATACAATAGGCGGCAAATCCAGAGGTAGAATAGTTATTTTCTTTTTGCCGTAAATTCGCCATCGTTCATATCCGGTAATTTGTTCTGTAATTTTCAGTTTTCCTGAATAGATGGTAGTCCCCCACACGGGTTTTTCATGGTGAATCCTCAAAATTTCTGTATTCTTGGTTGATCTCACCCGGGTATAATAATCGACGTTGCGTTCAGAGACACTGACTGTCTTGGTATCTAAATCAAGACGATCCACCACAAAGGTATCCCCTCGATGCAGATATACAGCGCCGGTATGGGTTTCTTTAAATGCTCGAAAAGCATCGATTTCTCCAATGAGCTTGTTTGTATCACAGGATACAATCCTGTAGCCGTTTCCCGTGCCTCTTAGATCAACTTTCCGATGCATCCCTTTTCTGCTTGAAAAAAAGTGTGTTCCATCTTCACTTTTTAGCAATTGTCCTTCATCTTCGAGCTGTTTGACGATTCTACTGGCAACCTCGCCTGACAATATGCTCTCATCAATATTTAACGGCAGTTCCTCAGCAGCACACATCAACTGCTTTTCCAGAACAAAAGAATTCTGCGGATTCACAACTGCGGTTTCCGGTTCGCGGTGAATGAGTTCTTCAGGATTTCGAATGAAGTATTGATCCAGAGCGTCTTCTCCGGCAATTAAAATAAGAGCCGAATCCTGCCCGCTGCGGCCCACACGGCCGGCTCGCTGCCAGGTCGATACAAGGGATCCAGGATACCCAACCAGAATACATAAATCCAGTCCGCCAATATCAATACCCAGCTCCAGCGCACTGGTTGATATGACAGCCAACAGATCTCCATGAAACAGTCCGGCTTCTATTTCTCTTCTTTCTTCAGGCAAAAAACCGGCTCGATAAGCGCTGATTTTTCCGGCGAATCTACCTGAACGGCTGGCTGCCCACATGGCAATAAGCTCCGTCATTTTTCTTGACTGCGTATATACAATCGTTTTTAAACCACGGTGCAGCGCTGCCTTGAGCAGTAATATGGCTGATTGTGCAGGGCTGTCCACAGGGGCATAATAAATAATATGCCGTTTCCCTTTTGGCGCGCTGCTTTTTGATACTTCTTCGACATGAAACCCTGTAAGCTGAGTGGCTAATTGCGAAGGATTCCCAACAGTGGCAGAACAAAAGATATAGATCGGATTTGCTCCATAGTATGAACAAATTCGCTGAAGTCTCCGAAATACCAGCGCCATGTGAGATCCCATGATTCCTCTGTAGGTGTGGATTTCATCCACAACAACTGTTTGCAGATTTAAGAAAAACGACGCCCATTTCGGATGATGAGCAAGCAAAGACAGATGAATCATTTCGGGATTGGTTAATAGAACATCTGGCGGGTTTTCTCGCAAACGCTTTCTGTGCCAGTGTGTGGTATCACCGTCATATATTGCAGCTGAAAAAAGACCGCTGTTTAATGGCCTCATGATGCTGTCCAGATTTCGAAGCTGGTCCTGAGCAAGCGCCTTAAGCGGAAAAATGTAAAGGGCTTTGGCAGTAGGATCATTTAAATATTTTTCGATGACAGGTATAGTATAAATGAATGTTTTACCGCTGGCTGTGGGCGTTGAAACAACCGTATGATTTCCGGATCGGATCAGATCAATTGCATGTGCCTGATGCTCATACAATTGATGGATACCTCTGGCATTCATGATGCGGGTTATTTCTTCTGGTAAAGGCGTCTGGGTCTCCGATCCTATCGATTCATTGCCTGGCATGATAATATGATAGGCAACCTGATGCCCCATACGCTTCGAACTTTTTAATGCATTGATGTATTCATGTATGTCTGATTTTTTATTCATTTGGAAATAAACTTTATTTACAAGATCAATAAAATCAATAGATTGAATGGAATATGTCCAACGGTACGCTACACAAAAAATGTGGAATGCGGGAACGTTTATTGCCGAGAAAGGCCATTCAAGAATGAAAATCTACTAAGATCACCCGAATATCCATGACATTGGTATGGGTCGGTCCTATTTTAATGAGGGCCCCCATCTTTTCAAAAAAATGATAGGAATCATTATTCTCAAGAAAACGAACCGGATCCATCCCTATTTCCTGTGCGCGTGAAAATGTATCAGAATCTGCCACCGCCCCTGCAGCATCGGTATATCCATCACTGCCGTCAGTTCCGCAGGAAAGAACGACCATATTGTTTTTCCTTGAAATGTCCATCACGGATGCAAGCGCAAATTCCTGATTTCGCCCGCCTTTTCCTGTTCCCTTGACTGTCACGGTTGTTTCTCCGCCGGACAGCACACACGCTGGCGGTTTAATTGGATGGCCGGTATAGAGAATTTCTTTTGCGATGGCTGTATGCACAAGTGCCGTATGCCGTGTTTCTCCCTGTATCATTGACGAAAGTATAAGTGTATTGTAGCCAAGCGCTTCTGCCTCTTTCTTCGACCCCAGGATTGCCTCCATATTGTTTCCAATGATGATGTTTTGAGTTCGCTCAAATAAGCATTCCTTATCACGATGGGTTTCGTTTATCTTTCCTGAAGCCCCTTTCTGAATATAATGGACTACCTTTTCCGGAATTTTTTTTTCAATATGATATTTTTGAATAATGCGGATGCAGTCATCAAACGTACTTCTGTCTGGAACCGTCGGCCCTGAGGCGATAACATCCATATCATCACCCACTACATCTGAGAGGATGAATGTGATCAATGTGGCAGGATATGCTTCCTGAGCGAGCTTTCCTCCTTTGATTTTTGATATATGTTTTCGAATGGTGTTTATTTCATGAATGGAAGCCCCGCAGGATAACAGCACTCGGATGGTCTCCTGTTTCTCTGTCAGAGAGAGAGCATCTACAGGCAACGGAAGAAGCGCTGACCCGCCTCCTGAAATAAGACAGATTATCAGATCGTTTTCTCCTGCGTTGCGTGCAAGATGCAATATCTCATGCGCCCCCTGCTGGCCGTGTATATCCGGCACCGGATGGCCGGCCTCGATCAGTCGGATGGTATTGAGGTTGACGCCATGACCATATTTTACATTCACAAGGCCATCGGTAATATACTTACCCAGCAGTTCCTCCATTGCAGCAGCCATAGAAGCTGAAGCCTTTCCAGCACCAATAACATATATATTCTCAAAATCCGATAGAGGATAACGTTTCCCATTAACGAAAATTGTTTTGCTTTTAATCTGGCAATATTTTTTAACAGCAGCACCTGGCTCAACCGCCCTTACCCCAGCCTGAAAAATATGGATAGCATCTGATCGCATAACATCAATGCTTTTGTTTTCAGGATTAACCATATAACTCTCTGATAAATATCAAATAAAATGGCATCGATTATTTGGATTTAAATGCATCAACAATCTTTTTTGTTTCCTGTGCAATGGCCAGTTCTTCATCAGTCGGGATCACCATGATTTTAATTTTAGATGTTTCGGATTGAATCTCTCGTATGTCATTTCCGTGTGTTTCGTTTTTTTTCGAATCAATGCTAATTCCCATACTGGCACCTAATCCGCTGCAGCTCAATTCACGGATTTGGGGTGAATTTTCACCAATACCGGCTGTAAAAATGATGCCATCAAGCCTTCCCAAAACAGCATAATAGGCGCCAATATATTTTTTAACCCGGTAACAATACACCTCAACAGCAATATCTGCCAGCGTATCACCGGCATCTCGTCGCTGTAAAATTTCTCGCATATCATTGGTCCCGCAGATTCCCTTTAATCCGCTTTCTTTATTGAGCAATGTCTCTACGTCGTTCCAATTCATTTTCAGATGCCTGGAAAGAAAAAAAGGAATAGACGGATCCACATCGCCACTTCTCGTACCCATGACCAATCCCTCAAGCGGCGTCATGCCCATGGTCGTATCCACGCATTGGCCATTTTTGATAGCCGCCATACTGGACCCATTCCCCAGATGGATCGTGATTAAATTCAGTTCGCTTGACTGCATCCCAACATAGGCTGAGAATTTATCAACAACATTCGCGTGGGAAGTGCCGTGAAATCCGTACCTGCGGATGCTCTTATTTTCATAAAGATTATATGGAATTGCGTAAAGAAATGCCTTTGTTGGAATTGTCTGATGAAATGCTGTGTCAAATACGGCAACTTGCGCTGAATCAGGGAAAATGCTCCTTGCAATTTCAATTCCAGCCAGATTGGACGGATTATGCAATGGCGCCAGAGGAATATGATTCCTGATGGCATGAATGACTGTATCATCAATAAGTATGGGGTGTTTGAATTGCTCGCCGCCGTGAACAACACGATGGCCTATGGCAGATATGTCTGTTTTATCTGCTATCACGCCTGAGGTTTTGTCCGCAAGCAAATCAACAATACGCAATAGGCCGTGTTTATGATCATGGATCGTTGCGTTTATCTCTGAGACATGTTCTTTGTTCTTTTCAGAAATAACTTTATAGGTAAGAACGCTTTGCGATTCACCGATCCTTTCTGCCATCCCGGATGCCAGAAGCCTCTGAGAATCCATTTCAAACAGCTTGTATTTGATTGACGAACTTCCTGTGTTAATAACAAGTATTTTCAATAAAGCACTTGTCCTTATTCGACGCGCATCACCCTTGCCATAGGTGTGTATATGTTTTGCTACCCTTTCACACGCTCGACATATTCACCGGTTCGTGTATCTATTCGTATGAGCTCTCCTGTTTCAATAAATGGAGGAACCTGAAGCACATAACCGGTTTCCAGAGTTGCCGGTTTGGTGCTGCCCGCCGCGGTATCTCCCTTTGCCCAGGGCTCGGTTCCCTTCACTCTTAAATCAATAAAGTTCGGAAGCGATAACCCGATGGGATTGTTATCAAAAAAAAGAACATTACATTTAATATTTTCCTTTAAAAAATATTTTGATTCAGCGATTCTTTCTTCATCAAGAAAATCCTGTTCATAGGTGGATGTATTCATGAAACAGTATCGGTTCCCTTCAACATACAGGTACTCCATTTCCCTTTCTTCAAGATTTGCTTCATTGAATTTTTCATTAGACCTGAATGTTCTGTCAAACTGAGCACCGGTAATCATGTTCTTAAGTCTGCACTTATAAAGGGCTTGTCCTTTCCCGGGTTTTACAAACTCAAAATGCGTAATAACGTAAGGATCACCATCGATTTCGATTTTCAATCCTTTCCTCAAATCCCCACTTAAATACATACGTTAACTCTCCAATTTTTTTATATATTTCTATTGGTACAATCTCTCACACACGTGAATCATATATACTTTTCTGCGTCATATAAAATGTATTTGACTTTTTGTGCGCTGTCTAACATATTCAGCCTGTTTTCGCAAATTCTTTAGTCTCTTCTACAGGTAAATAGGTTATATGATCGTTATTATTGATTTCGGCGCCCAATATAATCAGCTCATTGCCCGCCGTGTAAGAGAATCCCATGTATATTGCCAGATTGAGCCACCAACGGTAAGCATAGATCATATCAAAGATCTCAACCCAGAGGGAATAATTCTGTCCGGCGGGCCATCCAGTATTTATGAAAAAAACAGCCCCAAAGTTGACACAGGGATTTTTCAGCTTGGAGTGCCGATCCTGGGAATCTGCTATGGCATGCACTTTATGGCAGATGCGTTGGGCGGAAGTGTAAAAAGAGCAAGGAAACGGGAATATGGATTTGCTCAATTAACTGTTTCCGAGCATCAGAATCTTTTCAAGGGAATTCCTCTGCGCACCACCTGCTGGATGAGTCATGGAGACTCAATTTTAAAACTCCCGAAGGGTTTTAAACCAATTGCTTCCACAGAAAATACACCCATTGCCGCATGTGCAAATACGACTAACCTATTCTTTGGGCTTCAATTCCACCCGGAAGTTGAACATACTCCTCACGGCACAAAAATGATTCAAAATTTTCTTTTTCATATATGCAGGTGCAAACGATCCTGGACCATGAAGTCCTTTGCGGATGAATCAATTTCCAAAATTAAAAATGTAGTTGGGTCCCATAAAATTATTTTGGGCCTCAGCGGCGGTGTGGATTCTTCAGTGACAGCAGTACTCATCAATAAAGCAGTTGGTAAAAATCTTACCTGCATATTCATCGACAATGGGCTGCTTCGGCTAAATGAAGCTGATAAACTGAAAAAGACATTTCAAAAACACTTCAACTTGAACATCCGCTTTGTAACTGCCGGAAGTATCTTTTTAAAAGCACTTTCAGGCGTTACATATCCGGAAGAAAAGCGCAAGATCATCGGCCGTGTTTTTATTGATATTTTTGAAGCAGAGGCCCATAAGATAAAGCATGTTGATTTTTTAGCGCAAGGGACATTGTATCCGGATATTATTGAATCGATCTCTGCATTCGGCGGCCCCACATCGGTCATCAAATCACATCACAATGTTGGCGGCCTTCCAAAAAAAATGCGCTTGAAACTCGTGGAGCCATTGAAATATCTTTTCAAAGATGAAGTCAGGGCGCTGGGCAAAACGTTGGGTATGGATGAGGAACTGATATGGCGGCAGCCCTTTCCAGGACCGGGTCTTGCCATACGGATTCTTGGCGAGGTCACGCGCAAACGCCTTGCCATACTTCGCGACGTTGACGATCTTTTGCTTGCAGAAATCAAAAATCATGGGTATTATAAAAAACTCTGGCAGTCCTTTGCGGTTTTGCTTCCCCTGAAAAGTGTTGGCGTCATGGGGGACATGCGAACCTATGAACATATTATCGCTATTCGAGCAGTAACAAGTAAAGATGCCATGACCGCAGACTGGGCCAAACTGCCTCATCAATTTCTGGGTAAAATTTCAAACCGTATCATCAATGAGGTCAATGGAGTGAACAGAGTTGTATACGATATCAGTTCAAAACCGCCAAGCACCATCGAATGGGAATAAACACTATGACAGATACTAAAACCGTTACGTTTAAAATGAGCAAAGAAGAAAGATCCCCTGATTCACTTTATGGCGAAGAAGTCCTTGCCCTTCGCATCGAAAAAGTCAATCAGAAAGTCGCTCTGATGGCCATCCTGATCCCCTGCATTGTCGGGGCGATCATCTTGATTGCCTATCTGGACCTTCGAAGCAGAGTGCTGGATATTAAACATTCAAAGCAGGACGACGTTCAAGTCCTTACCGAGGATCTTGAAAAGAGGCTTGAAACCATTAAAAAAGAATATGCAGAACTTGAAGCGTCCCTTGATAAAAAAATTTCCTATCTGGATAAAAATACCTACCTGATTAAAGAAGAGCTGGCCAAATCAGATAAAACCTTAAATACGCTGAAATCCTCAAAGGTGGATAAAAAAGAACAGGAAGCGCTCATTACTCAACTCGATAAAAAAATTGTTCCAATCCAAAAAGGTGTTAGTGACAATTCAACAAAATTAGAAACACTGGAAGAAACACTCAATACAAAAATTGACGTCCTTTCCAAATCTGTGGATAAATCTACGACTGATATTTCCGGCTTGTCTGCCAGCAAAATGGACAAGGACTCGCTGGATATTAAGCTCTTGACGGAAAAAAAATACTATCAGCAGCAGCTCAATCAAATACAAAAGGATTTAGAAAGCAAGATTACTTCCCTGCAAACCAAAATAAATTCTTTGGAAAATGTTTCCAGCCCTAAATCAGATAAAAATACGCCCGCACCTAAAGGCATCAGTGAAAATACCATTGATGAAGAAAATTAATACAACAGTTCATAATCATTGCATCTTTTATACAATAAACACACTCTCTGATCTCATTGGGTAACTGTGGACAAAGACAGGTTAAAAGATTTATTACAGCTGGTCGCATCAGGAAAACTATCTGTAGAAGACGCCTCGCACACTCTTTCCCATTTATCATTTGAAGATATACAGTACGCTCACGTTGACCACCATCGTTCGTTGCGAAAGGGATTTCCGGAAGTCATTTATGGACAGGGAAAAACGGCTGAACAGATTATCGGTATTATGGAAACAATGGCGCCTCATGAAGACATTATCATGGTCACCCGGATCGATGAAGAAAAGTCCAACCATGTGATTTCTCGTTTTCCAAATGCCGTGTTTCATCCTGCGGCAAAAATGATTATTTTGACAAACAAACCCCTTCAAAAGCAGGGAAAAGGAAAAATACTTGTCCTATCTGCCGGCACATCGGATATTCCTGTCGCCCAGGAAGCGCTTCTGACCGCAGATGCCATGGGCAATGAGGTTGAATCTGTTTTTGATGTGGGTGTTGCTGGAATCCATAGGCTGTTTAACCACAAGGAGCTGATCGATCAGGCATCTGTTTTAATCGTCGTTGCTGGAATGGAAGGCGCTCTTCCAAGTGTCGTTGCAGGTATGGTCAGCCGGCCTGTTATTGCAGTCCCCACGAGTATCGGGTATGGTGTAAGCTTGGGCGGCTTAACTGCTCTTTTTGCCATGCTGAACAGCTGTAGCTCAAATATTGCAGTGGTAAATATCGATAATGGTTTTGGCGCTGGTTATATTGCGGCCATGATCAATAGATTATAGAAAATTCTTTATCTTCCGTTGAAATTGTTAAGCGTGACCTTATACTTTTGAAACATCAAT
>JAABPS010000066.1 GCA_011391835.1 Desulfobacteraceae bacterium | reverse complement strand
TAACGCTGACTATATAAACAAATAGGCGCAGAGGGTTTTTATATTTTCTGCAAAACCTCTATCCGAATATCCACTCTTTATTACATCTTTGTTTTATAAATAGTACTTTCCATCTCAATGCCCACCTTGGCCAGCAGTTTTGCTGTGGCACCCTTCAGATCTTCCGCGATATGGTAGAAACACGGGACAAGCACCAGTGTGATGATGGTTGCAAAAATCAGCCCATACCCGAATGACAGGGCCAGCGGCGCCACAAAGTAGTCTCTTCCTCCCACACCATAAATGGTGGGGAACAGACCCAGCACAGTCGTGCCGGAGGTCAATATTACCGGACGCAGGCGCATCACACCTGTTTTAACAAGCGCTTCCTTTAATGGAAGCTGTTCATCCCTCACGTAATTAATAAATTGAACCAGGACCAGCGTATTGCTGACAATGACTCCTGCAAGGCTGAAAAGCCCCAGAGTGCTCATGAATGAAAGCGGTTGTCCATGCACCCACAGCGCCAGCACAACACCTACCAGTGAAAAGGGTATGGCGCTCATTATTACAACAGGGATGATCACCGAATTGAAATATACGGCCAGGATGATGTAGATAATCAGAACCGCAAATAGAAAAAGAGCGCCCATCTCCTTCATCCGCTTTCCTGTTTCTTCCTGTTCGCCTCCATAGGAGATGGAATAGCCATTATACCGTTTTTCAATATCTTTAAATTTTCGGGCAAGCATCCGGTTGACTTCAATGGAAGTAATGACATTTGTGTCCACTTCCGCCTGAACCTGAACAATCCGTTTAAAATTGAGCCTGTTAATTTGCGTATAGCCCGGCTGTTTATCCACACGGGTAACGCTGCCCAGCGGAATAAGGCCGCCGGAACCGTTTGAGATCATCACTTCATTGAGGCTCTGTTTATCCATCCGGGCTGCTTCCGGAAAGCGCACCCGAATATCAATGTCTTCTTTGCCCTGGCGGACACTGGTGGCAATAGCCCCTTCGAATGAGGCATTAAGAGCCTGGGCGATGTCCATTACGGAAACGTCGGTACGGGCGGCCATGACTTCATCGGGCATGTAGCGGTATTCTTCTTTGCCTTCCTCAAGATCAAAGGCAATATCTGTTACTCCTTTGATCGTATGTAAATAATCCATATATTCCTGGGAGATGGTCTTCAAAGTAGAAAAATCGTTTCCTCTGATTTCCACATTTACCGGTTTTCCCACAGGGGGTCCTTTTCTTCTTTCCATAAATTCAAATTGCATCAAACCGGATAAATGCCCATCCTTCTGAGCGGAGAGTATTTCCTTCCGAAGCTGATCGAGAATCTGAGGTGCGATTCGCTCACGATCCTCTTCCGGGGTTAAATAAATCATGACCGTTGATTTGTGCGTTCCTTCACCCGGTTTGGGATCCAGGCCGCTTGAGGTTTCGGATCCGACCGTGCAGTGCAGCGCACTCAGCTCTATTTTAGAAAGTTTAAGAATAATGGTTTCAATTTTTCGTATCTCCCGGAGATTGGCCTGGAGATTGGTTTCCTGGGGAAATTTTATCTTTATCTGAAGCTCTTCAGCGCCGCCGCGGGGAATAAAGACAAAGCCGATAAACCGTGACACAAACAGTGCTAGAAAAAGGAGAAGGAACAAAAAACCAAGCGTAATATACCGGTGTTTGAGAGAAGAATAAAGAAGGCTTTGATATTTCTTCTGAATACGGCCGAACCAGCCTTTTTCAATATACTGCTTTTTATTGCTGCTTGCGGCAGGCAAGGTTTTTCCGGATCTTTTGCTGGAAAAGATGTTCAGATACGTTGGTATAATAAACATGGCAATACCCCACGAAGCGCTGAGGCAGATCATCAAGACGATGGGTATCCCCTTGATGAATTTACCCACAATTCCGCTGATCAGCAACAGGGGTGCAAAGGCCGCGCAAATACACAGGAGCGTTACGGTAAGCGGCCAGAAGACTTCAGAAACACTTTTTTCAATGGCGCTGATTTTATCTACGCCCATCTGCATATATCGATAGCTGTTTTCGGACACGACAATGCTAAAATCAACGATCATGCCAAGGACCATGATCATGCCGAAAAGGCTGATTACATTGAAGGTAATATTGCCGATTTTCATGGCAAAAAAGGCGGCCATAAATGCAATGGGGATACTGAGGGTGACAATGCCTGCAATCCGGGGACCGAGAAGGAGAACCAGTATAAGCGCCAGAAGAATAAAACCGCTCACTGCATTGCTTTTAACAGATGACAGGCGGTTCTGTGTATAACGGCTGGTATCGTTAAAGGTTAGAATTCGTACATTTTCAGAATTTGTAATTTTATAATCGGCCAGCTCTTTTTTAATTCTGTCAACAAGGGCGATTTCATCTGCGCTTCGTTTTTTCCAGACTCTTAAGATAACACCTTTACGGCCATTGAACCGCTCAAAGACATCGGCTTCTTCAAAGGTATCAAAAACCTGGGCTACATCTTCTATCCGGGTAACAAATCCGGCATCATTGGCCATAATAACGGTATCTTCAATTTCCTTTGTATTTTGATACTGGCCCTTTGTCCGGAGAATATACTCTGTATCATCAATTCGAAGCGCTCCGCCCGGAAGATCAAGGTTTCGGCTTTTTAAGGTATTAATAACGTTATTGAGACCGATTCTGTATTTTCTTTGAGATTCCGGGTTTACTTCAACAAGAAACTCCTTATCGTAGTAACCAAAATCTTCGACTTCCGCCACACCGTCAATTTCATATAGAAAATCTTCAAGAGTATCAGCAGCTTCCCGGATCTCACCATACGGAACGCCGGGAACTTTTCCGAACAGGGCAACGTCAATGGCTGTTGTTTTGTCAATTTTAATTTCTTCGACAAGAGGGGTTTCTGCTTTTTCCGGAAAGTTGTCAACCAGGTCAACGGCGTCTTTTATGTCCTGAACGACCTGTTTTTTATCCCGAATATCATCCTCAATATAGACAACAACGACCGATACATTTTCGATATTGTACGCTCTGACCTTATCGAGACCGTCCACTTCACGAAGCTTTTTTTCAATGGGTATGGAGATGAGCTGTTCCATCTCATCCGGCGAACCGCCAGGGTAGAGTGTTTTAATGGAAACCATATCAAAATTGACTTCCGGATAGGCTTCTCGGTTTGTGGATTTTGCCATGAAATATCCGAGAAGAAGAGTTAAAAAAACAATCAGGTTGATTAAGAGTTTCTGGTGAATTAAAATTTTAGCAATTTTCAGCACGTAACTCTCCTCTTTTATTTTTCCTTGGGAAGGTACTCATCCGGATCAATACGGTAGTGATCAAATAAATCGTTCTTGGCCAGATGAAATTTAAGAAGGGTAATGTTATAATGCACAAGGGCTTCAAGCTCGGCGTGCCTGCTTTCAATCATGGTATCCAGGCCATTTTTTACGACAGCAGAACTAAACCTGCCCTTTTTGAGACTGTCTCTTAATTTTCGATAATATATTTCTGACTGATTCCTTGCTTCATTTGTTTTTTGATATAGATTGTAAAACGTCTGAATGTGTTCAATACTTGTTGTCACGTCATCTTTGACCAGTCGTTTGTATTTGTCCATCTGAAGTTTTGCCTGTTCCAGTTGATATTTGGCGTCTCGAACGTTTGTTTTCTGTTCGGTATCATACAGCGGGTAGGTCAGCATCAGTCTGGCTTCCCATCCGGGATATTTTGTTGAGGAAATGTCTGCGTATGCATCGCTTGAGTCTTCTCTGTGAGCGGCAGATGATGCATTCACTTCAGCAACAACAGACGGGAGCCCTTCATTTTTATATATCTCCAGATTCATTTTTGCATTTTGATGGTTTAAAACCGCATTCGTATAGTCAGCCCTGTGTTCATACGCATACGTCAGGGCTTTCGTATCATCGATCGTCGGGAGCTTATCAGAAAGAACCGCCGTTCCGGTGAGTTCTACATTATCCATGTTTAATGTGCGAAGCAGTTTTTTTAAGGAATCGGAAAAATTCTGTTTCGCATTCAAGGTTTGTGATTCAGAAAGGGCTACCAGTGTATTATAGTAGTTCAGTTCAAATTCTTCAGCCAAACCCAGTCTGACATTTTCCGTGATGATGGAACGAAGCCGATGAGTTTCTTTTAGCTGTAACTCAGCGTTGTCCAAAGCTGACATATGAATAATCACTGTCCAGTAATCGAGGACAGCTTCAATGACCAGCCCTGACAGTTGAAAGAGCAGATATTCCCGGTTTATCTGGGAGATGTTTTTGTTGATTTTCAGAAGCCGGCGATCGATATAGCCAAAGGAATTTTTAAACAACTCCTGTTGAAGACTGACAAATACTTCTGGAGAGTAATATTTGGACCTGGGTGGCCAGTCAACTTCAGTCCGCGGATGACCAATGCCTGCGGAAACAGTGGTGCCAGTTGAAAACATTTTTGACAGAGAAGACGAAACATCCCAGGTTTTTTGTTCAATGCCATAAATAGAGGTGACTGCGTCAGGATATTTTTGATAACTGGTGCCGCCCTCGATGTTCAGTACAGGGGAATACTTTCCCTTTAGCTTGAGATATTGGGAGTCGCTCATGGCTACGTCGTACGCGCCGGACAGCGTGTCCCGGTTGTTTTCCAGTACCATGCGGATGGCCTCACCGAGAGTTACTTTTTTTCCATTAAAAATAAATGCAGCGTGATCCGATAGTTCAATGCGGACTGTTTTAATTTGTCCATCAGCCGGTGTATCTGCATGATTTGCTGCAGTGGCTATACCCATCCAGCTCGTACACAAATAGATCAGAAAAAAGGCTGTTGCTCTGGCTATATTCAAGTATATTCTCCTTGTCATGATCGTTTTAATCTATAGATTGAATTATCTGTTAAAATTTGCATACATTTTTGTTAATAGTTTTTTCAGTTCATTCAGCTCTTCCGCAGACAAGCCGATGCAGGCCTGGTTGTCTATCTCAAGCACAAATGGTGCCAACGTTGACTGAAGCGCTCGTCCTTTATCCGTTAAAAAAATCCTATAGACCCGGCGATCATTTTTATTCTTTCTGCGTTGAATAAGGCCGTTTTTTTGCATTACATCCAGTATTCGGGTAATATTTGTTTTATCTTTGGTGGTTTTTCCGGCGAGTTCGCTTTGCGACAGCCCTTCATCTCCTTCCAGCAGATTCAGTATTGCCCAGTGCTCTGGGGTAGCACTATAGCCCTTTGATTTAAATAAGTTATGAAGTTTGTGTTTCATGGTAAAGGCAGTTTTACCTACCAGATACCCATGTAACTTTTCGATTTTAAATGTATCCATAATGATATCTATAAATAAATTGTTATGGCAATTATAGATACATCAACTAATCGTTGCAAGAGGAAAAAATCAGCAGCAACATGGTATCTTTACATGGCGGATTGTTTGGCAATTTAAAAAAAGTATGATAATCAGAAAGTTGCAGAAAATTAAGGAAGAATAAGGAGAAGAAATACATTGGGCTGCAACGAAAGTTGATACTATGATTATTAAGTCAGTTGAATTCGTCAAAAGCGCTGTCAATCCTTCACAATACCCCATGGATAATCTGCCTGAGATTGCTTTTGCGGGACGATCAAATGTGGGAAAATCGTCCCTTATCAACTCATTGGTAAACCGAAAAAATCTTGTGAAGACAAGTTCGACACCAGGCCGGACGCAGCTGATCAATTTTTTTATGGCAAATGGGAAGTTATCGCTTGTAGATCTGCCGGGTTACGGATACGCCAAAGTTCCAGAGTCTGTAAGAAAAGAGTGGGGTCCCATGATCGAGAGATATCTTTCAACGCGATCATCGCTCAGGGGTGTTGTGTTGATTATGGATATACGGCGTATACCGACAGAGGTGGAAGTTGATTTTATTCACTGGTTAGGGCAGTTTCATATCAGGTGCATATTGGTGTTAACAAAAACAGATAAGCTCTCAAAAATGAAACAGATAAAGCAGTATCACTTGGCAGCCAAAGGGCTGGGTGTGGAACCTGCTGAACTTATACTTTTTTCAGCAAAGGCCCGAACGGGAAAGGATGCGGTCTGGAATGCTATTAAAAGGTTGACGGATTTATAGATACAACGGTTGATACAATGCAAGAAAACAGAATTGATTCAAATTACAGATCAGGGTTTGTAGCAATTGCAGGCGCGCCCAATGTGGGCAAGTCGAGTATTTTAAACCACATGATCGGGGAAAAGATCGCCATTACTTCCAAAAAGCCGCAAACAACCCGAAACCGGATTTTGGGCATTGTAACCCGGCCATCCTTTCAACTGGTGTTTATCGATACGCCCGGTATCCATAAATCAAGCAGGCTGTTTAATATCAGGATTGTTGATGTGGCATTATCTGCATGGAGTGATACGGATATTATTCTTTTCGTCGTTGATGCTTCCTGTTCGGAAAGAGAATCTGAAGAAATTATTGTTGGCAATTTAAAAGGCCAGGAAAAACCAGTGGTGCTGGCAGTCAATAAGATCGATCTTATAAAAAAGAACGCTCGGGCGGCTATAATCGAACAATGGGCCGCTCGTTATCCTTTTAAGGCAATGATCCCTGTTTCCGCAAGACATGGTACGCATATGAAGGAATTGCTGGAAGCCATGAGACTGCTATTGCCGATAGGCCCTCCGTTGTTTCCTGAAGACTCCTTGACAGATATGCCTGAGCGTCTTATTGCAGCGGAATTGATTCGCGAGAAAATCTTTCGCCTAACAGGCCAGGAAATTCCTTATTCCTCAGCCGTTGTGGTGGATTCATATTCTGCTGAAGATGAGAAAAACCTGATAAAAATCAGGGCAACAATTCATGTAGAACAGGATTCTCAAAAAGGGATTATTATTGGAAAAAAAGGAAGTAAATTAAAAGCAATTGGCGAGCAGGCACGAAAAGAAATTGAACACATGGCAGGGAAGAAGGTTTTTCTGGATCTGTTTGTCCGTGTTCAGAAAAACTGGAGCAGGGATGCAAAAGCCATAGAACGATTGGGATATTGAATATAAAGGTTAAAACGATTTAAGAAATAAGACAAAATTCATAAAACTGAAGAGCAAAAAAGGAAGGTAATTATGGCACAAAATAAAAAGCGTATCGTTTTTGGAGTAGCTATGATGGTGTTGACCATTTTTTTGATAGGGGCCTGTGCGGGGCTGGAGGAGACGGTCGGAATTGCCATGAAGGTTTTGGAAAGCTCGGATAGCCTGAGTGAAAGTGATATTGTTCAAGGACTCAAGGAAGCGCTTAAGATCGGAACCGGCAATGCGGTCACCGATGTTTCAAAGACAGATGGGTTTTACAAAAACGGGAATATAAAAATTCCGCTCCCAGAATCCGTTCAGAAGGTTGAGAAAGTGCTTCGCGTGGCCGGGTACGACAAACAGGTGGATGCGTTTGAACTGAGTATGAACCGGGCCGCAGAAAAGGCAGCGCCGGAAGCGAAATCGCTTTTCTGGAACGCCATTAAAGAGATGAAATTCTCTGATGCCCGGACCATTTTAAATGGCCGTGATAATGAGGCAACCCTGTATTTCAAAGATAAAACCACGAACAGACTCAGCGGTATTTTTAAGCCGATTGCCCACAGCGCCATGTCCGAGGTTGGGGTGACGCGGTCCTATCAGGTTTTGGAAAATAAGGTACACAGCATCCCCTTTGCAAAGGAGATGGTCAGCTTTGATCTTGATCAATATGTAACAGATAAAACGCTGGATGGCCTGTTTTATATGCTGGCAGAGGAAGAGAGGAAGATTCGGGAAGATCCTGCTGCTCGTGTTACAGAAATACTAAGAAAGGTATTTAAATAGAGGGTGCTGGACTGTTTTATAGGCCTTATTATATTTTTTTCTTGCAATTCAGGCTAGAATTTTATAGTTTTACGCCGATATATTCTTGGTGTTGATTGAAACAAAGAATAACTTAAATATATTGAAGGAATGCATACATGCGAATTAGTAAAACGAGTGCTAAAACCAGGGAGGTGAGAACATAGTATTACCGAAACAACCTAACCGGCGCGATAAATCAGACAAAACAAATGTCAATCAGGGTATAAGAGCGCAAGAAATACGGGTGATTGATCCGGATGGCAATCAACTTGGCGTTATTTCAAAACGAGAAGCGCTTATAGCAGCTGCTGAATTTGGTCTGGACCTGGTTGAAATATCTCCAAACGCAAATCCACCTGTTTGCAAAATAATGGATTATGGTCGATATAGATATGAACAGACCAAAAAGAAACAGGAGGCAAAGAAGAAACAAACAACATTTCATTTAAAGGAGATCAAGATCCGGCCAAAGACCGAAGACCATGATTTACAAACGAAGCTGGGTCATATAAAAAAATTTCTCGAAAAAAAAGACAAGGTAAAGGTGACAGTCGTTTTCAGGGGGAGGGAAATTAAATTATTAGATCGCGGCAAAGAACTACTCCAGAAGATTGCTGAAGAAACATCCGAACTGGCGGCTGTCGAACAGAGCCCAAAATTTGAAGGCCGCTTAATGATAATGGTCTTATCGCCAAAATGATTAACATTTAGGGGGCGTTCATTTTTGGGCGATAAATCAAAAAATATAGGTTTACCAGCTTAATTTTAAATTCTATAACGCATTTAAAATGGCGTGGGTTAAATTTTTATTGATTGCTCACGCCATATGTTTTTAAAAAAATAGTACGATTGTTTGATTAACTTTTAATAAGAGAGGGGCATCGTTTTTGATGTTCTTTTTAAGGGGGTAACAGATGCCAAAGATAAAAACAAATAGATCAGCGGCAAAACGTTTTAAAAAAACAGGATCCGGGAAGTTTTCATTCTCACGATCCAATGCCAATCATATTTTAACAAAAAAAACAACAAAACGGAAACGTTCGCTGCGTAAAAAGCAGATGGTTGACAGTTCAAATATGAAATTGGTTAAACAGCTTTTACCAAATGCATAACGAATGTTTGACACAATCTATTATATGCCCTAAGGATAGATCGCCCGCGCGACGGAGGCATATAGTGGGTTAAATCTATTATAAATTGGAATTTATTTTTCATAAAATACAGATAGTGTGAATCAGGGCGGCTGGATCGACCTGATGTTAGATGTTATTAATTGAGGAGAAATATCATGCGTGTAAAAAGAGGTTTTAAAGCAAGAAGGCGTAGAAATAAAATATTAAAACTGGCAAAAGGATTTCGCGGAGGGCGCAGCAAGCTATTTCGGACAGCTGCGGGTGCTGTTGATAAAGCACTTATGTATGCATATCGTGATCGAAGGACACGGAAGCGTGATTATCGGCGGTTATGGATTACACGTATCAATGCAGCAGCGCGGTTAAACAACCTTACTTACAGCAAGCTGATGCATGGACTGAAGCTTGCCAATGTGGAGCTTGACCGAAAGGTTCTGGCAGAGCTTGCCGTATCTGATCCGGCGGGTTTTAATCACGTGGCGGCTCTGGCAACCCAGCAACTTTAAAAAAGCGACTCTTACAATAGTGAGCCAGGGTATCAGCGGTGGGGAAATCGATTGAAAAGATAGAGAGTGAGGCCTTAAAAGAACTTAAGGCTGCTTTGGATCTCGAGCGCATTGAATTCCTTTCCACTAAATATCTGGGACGTAAAGGCGAAGTCACTTTCTTTTTAAGAAATATTTCAAAACTTCCACAGGAGAAACGGGCGGACGCCGGGAAAAAGGCCAATACCGTAAAGAAAACGCTGGAGAGCGCATTTACTGATGCCATCCGGAAGTTTGAAGAGGCTCAATCAAAGAAGGGCGATGCAATTGATGTGTCGCTGCCTGGAAGGCCTGTTCCCCGCGGGACATTGCATCCCATCACCCAAATTTCCAGTCAAATATGTGACATATTCACCAAGCTGGGATTCGATATCGCTGAAGGGCCGGAAGTAGAGACAGATTATTATAATTTTGAAGCCCTAAATTTCCCCAAAGATCATCCTGCAAGGGATATGCAGGACACCTTTTTTGTTTCGGATAATATCGTTCTTAGAACCCATACATCTCCCCTTCAGGTTCGGGTCATGGAAAAGACGTCCCCGCCAGTTCGCATCATCGCGCCGGGAAAAGTTTTTCGGTGTGATTCCGACTTAACCCATACTCCCATGTTCCATCAGGTGGAAGGCCTCATGGTAGATGAAGGAGTATCGTTTGGAGATCTGAAGGGCATTTTGACCACATTTATTCACCAGATGTTTGACGATGAAATTAGTCTCAGATTTCGTCCGAGCTTTTTCCCATTTACAGAACCGAGCGCTGAGGTGGATATTCTCTGTGTTATCTGCAGGGGAAAAGGGTGCAGGGTTTGTTCAAAAACAGGATGGCTTGAAATTCTCGGGTCCGGGATGGTTCATCCGGCTGTGTTTGAAAATGTAAAGTACGATACGTCGAAATATACCGGTTTTGCATTTGGTATGGGCGTAGAACGCATTGCCATGTTAAAATATGGGATCGACGATCTTCGCATATTTTTTAATAATGACGTAAGGTTTTTGCGGCAGTTTTAATATTGCCGGCTTAAGGTATTTTTTCTATGAAGGTAAGTTTAAGCTGGTTAAAAGAGTATATTCCCATAGAGATGGAAGCGTCCGATCTGGCTGAAGCACTGACAATGGCAGGGCTTCAAGTTGAATCGATACTCGACAGATACAGCTATCTGGATACTGTACTCGCCGGGAAGATTGTAAAAATAACACCCCACCCCAATGCTGATAAATTAAAACTGTGTGATGTCGATATAGGGGATCGCATGGTTTTGGTTGTATGCGGCGCTCCGAATATTAAAAAAA
>JAABPS010000065.1 GCA_011391835.1 Desulfobacteraceae bacterium | reverse complement strand
AGATGTATAGGCCGCCAGCCGTGGAGTTTTTCCCGAACCCGCCGGTGATGGCTGCTCTATTGTTAATACTTCCGAAATCATAATAGGTAACACCGCCAAGAATATGCATGTTCGCAGGGAGCTTTTGCTGGGCATAAACCTGAACACCAAACAACGTGGTATCTACGGACGGACCGGAATTTCTTTCCTCGAGCCAGAAGCCTCCCAGATTGGCATTAACGGTGGTTTTATCATCAAAGAATCCATGTGTATAGGTAATTGCGCCACCTTCAGGCGTGACATCGCCATCCAGGAAAAGTTGATGCCCCCCGACATTGTAAAAGGGATTTTCCATCTTTCCTGCCAGAGCATGTAACCCGGGAGCAAAGTTTGGATGATAATCCGCATATGCCAGGTCGAGCCAGATAGGTTTGCTGGTGAAAGAATTATCAAGTGTCTGATTCGTTGATGTTGCTGAATCACTGCTTCCTGTGGCAAGTCTCACCGTGGCATCCACCTGATCATTGACCTTGGCATTAACTTTCAACCGCGCTCGAATCCGGTTTCTGTTCCGATGATCGGTAGCCTGAGTTTCATCATCGATGTATTCATGTCGATACCGGATATCGCCGCTCCATTTTATGTTCTTAATCCATTCGATGGATTTCAGCCAGCTGAGATCCTGCGTATCCCCTGGTTTCTTTTCCGTTGATTCCAGCTCTTCGATCCTTTTTTCCATTTTATTCATCAGTTGTTTTTGCTGTTCGAACTGTTGTTTAAGCTCTGTCAGATCGTCTGCCTTTACAACCGCCCCTGTAACCAACATGCACATACACAGGGCTAACACTACTTTTTTCTTCATTTTACACCTCCGATGTTAATCATTATGTTCCTCCAATAAATTTAAAAAACACTTCTTCGAACCTGTTTCAAAGAAGAATTCAATGGTGCGTAACGTACTGAGGAGGTATTAGAGATGTATTAGGGCTGTGTTAAATATTGTTTAAATCAGGACAGACCGCGGCAGGCAGGTTTTAAGGTGGCATTGGTGTATGGGCAGGCAGATGAAGTAGGGCATGGTTTATCCTGAAAACCACCCTTGAAAAAACAACCAAAGTAGAATAAGAAACAGCGGGCTTGCTTTTAGATCGTATGTTGTTTTTGTAATAAATGAGGTATTTTTAAAGAGTTCGACGATTCTAACTATTTGAAAAGATGCTAAAATAAGTGGAGCCGACGGGCGGAGTCGAACCGCCTACCTGCTGATTACGAATCAGCTGCTCTACCGGGTGAGCTACGTCGGCATGAGACAACGTTCCTACTGTGTTTATGAGCCAAAATCAAGACAAAATATCAGTTCGATCCTTCATCAACATCATTCAGGCACCTACTTATCATGCTGAATGCGCGGGACTTTGTGGATCTGAGAGGGCGTATCTTGTCTCCAAACTATACAAGGAGCGGCAGGAACCGGTTATTGTCATTGTTAAATCCGTAAAAGAGGCTGAAAAATTCGCAGATGACCTTCGATTTTTTCTTAACCAGGATGGGTCTTTGATACAGATTTTTCCTCCGTATGATATTTCACCTTTTAAATTTATGTCCTACCACAATGAAACAGCGGCAAATCGGATCAAATTGCTTTACCAGATGGCAACAGCCAGCACCCCTTTTATTGCCATCACTTCCATAGATGCTCTTCTTCAACGGATTATCCCAAAGGAAGAAATCTGCGGTTTTGCCGAACTTGTGATGGTAGACGAAGAGATCGAACGAGAAGCGCTGGTTGAAAAGCTGATTGCCGGCGGCTATACCCGGTCAGTCATTGTGGAGGAACCCGGGGATTTTTCAGTCAGGGGTGGAATCATTGATGTATTTTCCCCTTTGTACGGAGAGCCGTTACGCATTGAATTTTTTGGCAACACCATTGAATCTCTGCGGTTTTTTTCAGCTGTCAGCCAGAGGAAAACGGAGAGTGTGTCTGAAGCGGTGATTCTTCCAGCCAGAGAGGCTATTTTAAAAAAGGAAGATATTGCTCAAATTGTCAGCAATGTCAGAAAACAGGCATCTGAAATCGGCCTTGGCAGAACAAAGACCCGTGAGATTGTGGATCGCATCCAGAATGAGGGCGTATTTCCGGGTAGCGAAAGTCTGATCTCCCTGATGTATGACAAACTGGATACTTTTTTTGATTACGTTTCGGTTAATACCCATTTTGTTCACATTGAACCCATGGAACTGGCAGAAGCAGCCGGCTCTTTACAGGAGCAGGCATCAAAAAATTTCAGCGAAGCGCTGGAGCAGGGCCATCTTTGCGTTGATCCGCAGCATATGTATTTGACATGGGATGATGTGGAAAAAATGTTAATCCAGCGTAAGCGCATGTCTTTAAGCGCATTTTCTGTATTAAAAGAAATGGAAAACCAGCGGCGCCGGGCGGATCAATACAGTATGTCTGTAGAAGACAACGCGGCCATCTGTCTGGAATTAAGAAAAATTCAAGGTACAGAGCATCTTCTCCTGCCTCTTTCAGAATGGCTGAGCGAGAAAATGCAGTCAGGATATACTACGGTTCTTGTCTGCAATTCCAAATTGCAGGCTGAACGGCTTGATTCGCTACTCAAGCCCTATGGAATTCAGCTTCAGTTCGAGGGTAGTTTTGAGGACGCAAAACCGGCAAAAGACGCTGTCACCATCGCTCTTGGGCGGGTTTCCTCCGGATTTGTATGGCATGCTGAATCAATGGCGATCATTACGGAAGATGAAATATTTGGCACCCGGCATGCCCGAATAAGAACGCCAACGAGCGCGGTAAAGACCAAATTGCTGGAATTTTCGGACCTGAAGAAAAAAGATCTTGTGGTGCATGTGGATCACGGCATCGGTCAATACCAGGGGCTGGCGAAATTAAAAATCAACGGTGCGACCAATGATTTCCTGCAAATACTGTATAAGGACAACGATAAACTCTATCTTCCTGTGGATCGAATGAGTTTAATTCAAAAGTATATGGGGATCGATGGCATTACCCCTGTTCTTGACAAGATGGGAGGCAAAGCGTGGGAGCGGATTAAAGATCGGGTGAAACGATCGGCTGAAAAAATTGCCGGAGAACTCCTGAAGCTCTATGCTGCCAGAAAGATAAAGGAAGGATTTTCCTTTAAAGCCATTGATACCGTGTTTGAGGATTTTGAAGTGGGATTTTCCTATGAAGAGACTCCGGACCAGCTCAAGGCTATTGAAGATACCTTATATGACATGCAGGAATCTGTTCCTATGGACCGGCTGATATGCGGGGATGTGGGGTATGGGAAAACAGAGGTAGCGCTTCGGGCATCCTTTCTGGCTGTGAATAACAATAAACAGGTCGCAGTGCTGGTGCCAACCACTGTACTGGCCCAGCAGCATTTTGAAACTTTTTCCAGCCGTTTTGGACGGTATCCGGTTCGGATTGAGTGTTTGAACCGGTTTCGATCTGTATCGGAACAGCGAACAATCGTGGAGGGATTGAAAAACGGAACCGTGGATATTGTGATCGGAACCCACCGGCTTCTACAGAAAGATATCGCTTTTAAGGATCTGGGGCTTCTGGTGCTGGATGAAGAACAGCGCTTTGGTGTAAAACATAAGGAAAAGCTTAAGCGGATGAAGTCTTCAGTGGATGTCCTGGCTCTCACGGCAACACCCATCCCCCGGACACTGCACCTGTCCATGATGGGGATACGGGATATCAGTATTATTTCAACCCCGCCCGAACATCGCCGGTCCATTATTACCTATATTTCAGAGTATGAAGATATCATTGCATCCGAAGCAATTCGAAAAGAGTTAAAAAGAGGCGGTCAGATATTTTTTGTACACAACAAAATTCATAATATCGAGTCCGTGGCGAGAAAGCTCAACGTCCTTGTGCCTGAGGTCAGGCTTGCGGTTGCTCATGGCCGGATGAATGAGGATGATCTGGAACGGGTATTTTTGATGTTCACGAACCGGGAAATTGACATGCTGGTTTGCACAACGATCATTGAGTCCGGGCTGGATATTCCTTCAGCGAATACCATCCTGGTAAACGGGGCGGATCAATTTGGTCTGGCTCAGATGTATCAATTGCGGGGACGGGTGGGAAGAGCCGAAGAGCAGGCGTATGCGTATCTTTTTATTCCCCATGAAAGCCATATAACCAAAGAGGCTCAGAAACGGTTAAAGGTATTGATGGAACATAGTGACCTGGGATCCGGTTTCCAGATTGCCATGAGCGATCTTAAAATTCGAGGCGGAGGCACCATTCTGGGAGCGGAGCAGTCCGGCCATATTGCCGCGGTGGGATATGAAATGTTCCTCCAGCTAATGGAAACAGCCATTTCAGAATTAAAGGGAGAACCGGTGATCGAAGCGCTGGATCCGGAAATTAACCTCCCTATATCTTCTTTCATACCGGAAAGTTATATTTCTGATATTGATCAACGGCTGTCCGTTTATAGAAGATTGGCAAAAATCAGAGAGTTGAATGAAATTAAAGAGTTAAAAAATGAAATGGCTGACCGGTTTGGGCCGATGCCGGACGAAGTGACGAACCTGCTTTTAAAGATCATGTTGAAAGCCTTATCCGTGCAAGCGGGTGTAAAGCGTCTTGATTTGAATGAAAACGTCCTTTTGCTGTATTTTTCAAACATTCATGTAAAACATCCGGATGGGATAATTGATATGATCGTTTCAGGCGGTCACCAATTTACCTTATCTCCGGATCATGTATTCAAAGCTGTTTTGAAAAAAAATAATGAAAAACAAATGCTCTCGGATGCCAAAAACATCTTGAAAGAAATAGCGCAACGTGTTAACTGCTAAGTTCTCAATTTTTTAAGTCTAAATTTTTATTAGTAAGGTTATGAGATGGGATATGTATTTCGAAAAAATAGGATGCTGAAAAGGATCGTTCCGGCCGGGATTGCCATCGTTTGCGGGATAGGCTTGGCTATTTCGGTAACGGGCTGTTCGTATTTCGGTGAAAATGAAGATGCGATGGTGTTAATACGGGTGGGTGACAGGGTGACTACCGTAGGAGATTTCAGACAGATTTTTGAAATTACCAAGACTGCATACCCCTATTCTGCTTTAAAGGAAGGCACCGCCTATACAGATGCACAACTCATGCTTTTGGATCAGCTCACAGAAGAGATGATTATTCTGGAGCGGGCTGAAGAGGCAGGCATTCAGATAGAAAATATTGAACTTGAAAAAGCTGTTTCGAAGATAAAAGAAGATTATCCAGAGGGTGTTTTTGAAGAGATGCTTCTTGAGAATGCCGTTTCCTTCGAATCCTGGAAAGAGAGGTTGAGAATCCGCCTTATTATGCAGAAGACAATTGAAGCTGAGGTGGAATCGAAAATAGAAATTACACCGGATGATATATCCAGATATTATAAAGAGAGACGGGAAAGAGAAGCGTCAGACGCCAATGCGGCTGGAATTGAGAGAGAAAGCGAAGAGGTGATTGTCAATGAGCTGAGAAGGGAAAAGGCTGAAGAGGCATATAGGAAATGGATAAAAGAACTGCAAGAAAGATATACCGTTGAGATAAATGATGAAGCATGGGAAAAAATTAAAAAGACCTAAGTGATATGCGGTGATCGTTATGCGGTCTATTCTTTTGTTAAACAAAAAAATATGTTGGAATGGGATAAACATGGTAAAAATATTAGGTAGAAATAGGCTGGTAAAGATGGGAACAATTGGAATGCTGTTTTCCATTATACTTTTATTCTTGGTACCAGGGCCGGTGAACAGCGCCGAAGTGATTGACCGTATTGTTGCGGCGGTTAATGGTGATATTATTCTCTTAACTGAGCTCAATTGGGAATTAAAAAGCGGCGCGGCTGGTATTAAAGCCAAAAAGCTTCCTGCAGATAAGGAGGAAGAGGAGCTTTCCAATTATCGCAAGTTAATGCTTGATCAGCTGATTAATCAGGTGCTTATTGATCAGGAAATAAAGCGACATGGCATCAGTGTTGCGGATGAAGAGGTCGATCAATCCATCGCACAGCTCCGCGAAGGGAAACATCTGTCAGAGGAGCAATTTAAAGAAGAGGTGAAGAAAAATCTTGGATTAAGCCTCGAGGAATACAGGGAGAAAGTGAAAGAGCAGCTTCTGAGGATGAAGCTGGTCAACAGTGAAGTGCAATCCAAAGTTGTCGTCACGGATGAAGATAGAAAACTATATTATGATCAATTTGAAGAAAAATATGCGGGAGGGAAAAAATATCATCTTCGAAATATTATTATGGCGGTACCTTCTGAAGCCGGCGAGGAAGAAAAACAGACGATATTGAATAAAATGGAAGGTGTTCTGACAGAGCTGAAACAGGGAGCCTCTTTTCCAGCTATAGCGGATAAATATTCAGAATCGTCAGCATCAGGCGAAGGTGGTGATTTAGGGTTTTTCAGGTTTACCGATTTATCACCTCAGCTGCAAGACGCATTAAAAGAGCTGAAGGAAGGAGAGCTCACACCCATTATAGACACAGAAAGGGGTTACCAGATTCTTTACGTTGAGAAGATTGAAGATGATACGGGTAAATCACTGGAAGAAGCATCCCCGGATATTGATCAACAGATATATAATGCCAGTGTTCAGATGAAATTTCAATCATGGCTTATGGATCTGCGAAAGCGGTCTCATATTAAAATAAGTGAATAATTTTTTGTGTTGAATATGAATGCAAAAAGCACCCCTCTTTCATTTGGCAGTTACCTCCAATCCATACGGCTGGAGAAAGGAATCAGCCTTGAAGAGATATCAAAAGAGACCCGGATCCGAAAGGATAATCTGCTTCTTATTGAAAGGGAAGATCATGAGCATCTGCCTGCACAAATTTTTGTTAAAGGATTTTTGCGTGCGTATGCAAAGGCCATTGGCGCTGATGATAAAGAGGCAATACGGAGATATGAGGACCGCTACAAATCTTATCTGAAAGTTATCAACTCTGAAGCCATGTTGATTCAGTTAAAGGCCGGTGTCTGGTCTAGCCTTCGGATTGTGCTTGGTATTATTTTTTGTCTGATCGTTCTGTCGGTGTACAGCACCTTGTTCATCAGTAAAAGCTCGCTTAGAGAGGATAGAACCAGTCCACCAGAGCTTAAACCCAGGGTCAATACCAGTGATCAGGCTAAGGGCTCGAGCGATGCAGGTGCGACCTCGATGCCGGTGCCGGCGAATGCTAAAACGGGAGAAAAGAAATTACTATTAGAAGTGACTGCTGTCAAAGATACCTGGATGAAAGTAATCGTTGATGGCCAAAGTGCGGAAAAATTCGACCTGAGCTCGGGCGACCGGCTTGAATTTGAGGCTTTGTCGGGGTTTAACCTTCTTATCGGTGATGCGAGCGGTGTTCAGTTGTTATTAAATAATAGTCCCTACGAAGTGGCTGGAGTAAGCGGCCAGGCGGTAACCATTCAAATCCCATAATCAACATCATTATAATTTTCACAGAAATTTTAAGAATATGTTTTAATACACCAGAATTGAAAATATAAATTCATACGAATCGTGCCAATATGCTAAGGGATCGGAATAAAATACTTATTGAAACCATCAAACGACTGCTTCGAAGGGGCGCACTGACAAATTTACGAAAAATTGTCAATAAAACCCATGCGGCTGATCTGTCTGCAGTATTTGGTTCGCTTGCGTTTAATGACCAGATTAAGCTCTTTAATATGATTAAGGATATCGAAAAAAAGGGCAATCTTTTGAGCGAACTCGATGAGGATAGTTCTATTCAACTTATTGAAGCCATCGCGCTGGATGATATTGTTGAAGTCCTGGAGCAAATGCCTTCAGATGATGCAGCCGATTTGATTGGGAGGTTATCAGAGGAAAAGTCCAATGCCATTCTGGAGAAAATGAAAAAGGAAGGCTCCCGGGAAGTTGAGAATCTGCTGACGTACGGTGATGATACGGCTGGCGGCATTATGGTTCCTGATTTTATTGCGCTAAAAGAGGATACAACCGCCCGGGATGCGATTAAGTCATTACAAGAAGAGCATCTGGATGTAGAGATGCCGTTTTATCTGTATGTGGTGGATGAGTACGGAAAGCTGGTGGGCGTAAGCTCCTTGAGGCAACTTGTGGTTGTCCCTCCGGATACTCCTTTGAAAAAGTTCATGGAAACAAATGTGTTTTCCGTTCATACGAATATGGACCAAGAGGAGGTCGCACGAATTGTCGCACGGTATGATATTTTGGCTGTGCCGGTTGTTGATGATAACAACAGGCTGGTCGGGATTGTGACCGTTGATGACGTCATTGATATTTTCAGGCGTGAGGCAACAGAAGATATCTTAAAAATGGCAGGCGCTGGTGAAGAATTTATTGAAACTCAATCCGTTTTACGCAGCACAAGAATACGGTTCCCGTGGTTATTTGTAAGCTGTATCGGCGGCGTTATTGCATCCCTGATTATTGGCTATTTCTCCGGGATGCTGAGCAAGATGGTCTATCTTGCTGCTTTCATGCCCGTGATTGCAGGTATGGGCGGGAATGTCGGAATGCAATCCTCAACCATTGTTGTTCGGGGTCTTGCCACAGGCCGGATCAATATCCGGGATATCATGAAGGTGGTACTGAAGGAAATCTCCATCGGTTTTATCTTGGGTTTGATCTATGGCCTGATTATCAGTTTTGTTGTGGAATACCGGTATAGCATCGAATTTCTATCGCTGGCCGTTGGAATATCGATGGCGTGTTCGATGTCCTTGGCGGCTCTCATGGGATCCCTGTTGCCCATGTTGTTTGCTAGAGCACATATCGATCCGGCCATTGCAACGGGGCCCTTTGTAACCACCATCACCGATATCGTCAGCGTTTTTTGTTACTTTCAGATCGCCACGTTTCTGCTGGGTATATAAGCACATGCCAAGTTTTTCCACGCCAGCGATTATGCTCCGCCGGATTGATTTCGGGGACTATGACCTTATCATCACATTTTTCACGCGGGACAAAGGCAAGGTCTCTGTTATTGCCAAATCTGCAAAAAAAAGCATCAAACGTTTTTCAGGTATTTTAGAACGGTTTTCCGTCTTGCGGATCGTATGTACGTCCGGCCGGGGGAAAGGCCTGCCGGTTTTACAGGAGGCCGCGATGATAAAACCATTTGAGCATATTCGGACAGATATTAAGAAAACAGCCTATGCCAGCTATTGGGCGGAGATAGTTGATGAATGGATGGAAAAAAACGCCAGCAACGTTCAGATGTATCATCTGCTTGAATATGTTTTATCTGGGCTCGATGCGGGGACTGCGTCTTTAGAGGCGTTGTCTATCCTGTTTCAGATGCGGTTTATGGCGTTATCAGGACTTTCTCCCAATTTAACATGCTGCTGTATCTGCCACACACAGACAGAAGAAATTAAAAGCGATACACTGGTTTTTGATCTTAGAAAAGGCCGTGTTGCATGCGAAGCATGTGCGTCGGGTTCCGGTCATATCCATTTATCAAAAGGAACGGTTAAACAGCTTCAGTGGATTGGAAATGGCGATTTAAACAAGGCCTTGCGAATCCGATTTGCCATACAGGCATTAAAGGAAAGTTTGAGTTTTCTGGAAAGCTTTGTGCCGTATCATATCGGCCGGGAGCTGAGGAGCCTGAAATTTTTAAGGCAGATTCGAAGGTAGAGCCAACCACGGGTGAACTGAGTGTATTGTCTATTCTTTATTGTTAACATCGATACTATCTGGATAATACTGCATGAGGCGAACATCTGAATTTCAAGGCGTAAAAACTGTTGCATCATCAAGGCCGATTATAGCATCTGCGCCATGCAGGCTTGACATGGGGGGAACATTAGACATCAGCACGTTTATCTATCCGCTGAGTCATCTCCATCCATGTACGTTTAACATGGCTCTTGATTTAAGGACACGGGTGAGCCTTCATCCATATCACAACCATTTGGTTAAAATCTCATCCAGCGGATTTGAAAGTGCCGAATACCCAACCCATGAAGCTCCCTTTGATCATCCCCTCGGGCTTATGTTTGCTATTGCCGCCCATTTCCAGGCCAGTGGACTCCATATTGTGATTGAATCATCATCGCCGCCGCGAAGCGCGCTGGGCGGATCATCTGCCGCGGCTGTAGCCCTTGTAGCAGCGCTTGCCAGAAGGGCGGGCAAACAAATATTCTCAGGCTTTTGTAAAAGGGAAATAGCTATGCTTGCCTACTTTATCGAGGGAAGCGTGGCGGGTATACCCTGCGGGCTTCAGGATCAGCTTGCGGCAGTTTACGGTGGTGTGAATGCGTGGTATTGGAGGAGTCATGCAGGCGCACCTGGATTTAGAAAAAGGGTAATTTCCAGGAAATCACGGTTTAAAAAATTGGAACAGAACATCGTCCTTGCCTATTGCGGGATACCGCATGACTCAAAGGATATTAACAGCAGATGGGTCAGGGGATTTATTTCCGGGGCGCAGCGTTCGTACTGGCACGACATCGTCACGTGCACAAAGGATTTTGTGGAAGCGCTTTATCTAAACAACATCCATGATGCAGTAAAGGCCGTTAATGCAGAGGTGTCTATTCGGAGGGAACTGACACCCGATGTTCTGGATGACATGGGGGAACGACTGGTTGAATCTGCGAAAAAAAATCACTGCGGTGCAAGGTTTACAGGCGCTGGCGGCGGCGGGTGTCTATGGGCCATCGGCGAAGCGGATCATATCGATAAATTAAAACGGGTGTGGGGAGATGATCTCAAGCATAAAGAAGAAGCGCATTTAATTGATGTAAAGATTGATTCAAATGGCTTGATGTTTCATGATCGATAGCTATTCATATCTATGTCGTTTTGATAAGATAAAGGAAACAAAGAAGGAGGACAATGGAGTTTCAAAAAATTATAC
>JAABPS010000064.1 GCA_011391835.1 Desulfobacteraceae bacterium | reverse complement strand
ATGGGTTTGTTCCATAAACGTTATATCTCCTGTTCTTTTCATTAGAATTGCTGACGATGACATAGTTCCATAATTATCGCTTGTTATAAACAGCGGAGAAAGAATTCGCTCCCACTCAATGCCTACACCTGTATCCGGAAGCATGTCATCCGGCGGCAGGTCAGAATCTTCCAGCATGTCCAGTATGTCGAGTCCGCTGATTTTATTTCCCTTATCCAGAAGAGCCTTGAGTCTGGTTTTTCCTTTTTGAACCTTGGGCCAGGGTATGTCCAGAAGATCGTTGCTCAAACCGTAGAGGCCTGGGGGTATTTTTACAATGGCGCCGCCTCTATTTGAATAATAATAAAGACCTGACGAATCTCCCACCAGCAGATTGAATCCATTATATTTTATTCCGGATGCTTTGACGCTCTCAAGATAATTTCGTGATGGCTGATTTCCAGACAAAAAATTACTGACCAGAAGGCCCCTGGACGGTGCATCGTCGATGATGGATAATGGATCCCTGAAATTGGTAATGGCTGCGATACGTCCTGATAGCGAGATGCCAAGCCAGGTTCCCTGGCTTTTCAGATCACGGCCTGCAAGGATATGGGGCGGGCTATCCCAAAAAGCCAGAGCCTTTGTGGGCCGATCATAAAATTCATCCCTGTTCGCGGCAAAGACAAGCTTATAGTCAGGATGCGTATCATACGAAAAAAGGATCAGACACATTTTCTCTTCATTGACCTTTTCATATTATATGTGGTAGTCATGGATTCAAAATAATGCTTCGCAGAAGATAAACAATCCATATTAAAAAATCAATATAAGGGGAGAATTAACGTATGAAAGAAGCTGTTATCGTCAGTGGGTCACGCACAGCAGTGGGCGCTTTTGGAGGTGGATTAAAAGAAGTGCCGGTCGTTGATCTGGGGGCTCTGGTTATGAAGGAAACATTAAAAAGGGCAGGGTTAAGACCTGTTAAAGATACTGAAATGACACATAACGCGCCTGATAAATTAAAAGACCAGGGGCAAATCAATCTTGAAAAAGCAGCGTATGACTACGAGACATCCAGTCAGCCTATTGCCATAGATGAAGTGATCATGGGAAATGTCCTGCAGGCATGCCAGGGACAGAATCCGGCCCGGCAGGCCATGATTAAAGCGGGCATACCCAAAGAAACACCTGCCATGACAATAAATAAAGTCTGTGGTTCAGGTCTTAAAGCTATTGCATTGGGCGCGAGCGCCATTATGACCGGCCAGGCAGATGTTATTCTGGCAGGCGGGCAGGAGAATATGAGCCTTGCGCCTATGGCGCTTCCCAAGGCAAGGTGGGGCCATCGGATGGAGCTTACCGGCATGGGAGATATTTACGATCTCATGGTTTTTGATGGATTGTTTGAAATATTTTATGGGTATCATATGGGGATTACGGCTGAGAATATTGCATCGCTATACCATATCTCCAGAAAGGAACAGGATGAACTGGGCGTGTTGAGCCATCAGCGCGCAAGGCAGGCAATAAAAAGCGGTATGTTCAGTGAAGAGATTGTTCCAGTACGGATCAAGACACGAAAAGGCGAAACGGTCTTTGATACAGATGAACGGCCAATGGACACAGACATGGATAAAATGTCAAAACTCAAGCCTGCGTTTAAGGAAGAGGGGACGGTGACAGCTGGAAATGCTTCAGGAATCAATGACGGCGCAGCAGCAGTTCTATTGATGAGCGCTGAAAAAGCAAAGGAAATGAAGCTTGAAACAATTGTGAAAATCAGGGGATTTGCCAGCGGCGGCGTTGATCCTGCTTATATGGGTCTGGGGCCGGTGCCGGCAGCAAGAAAAGTGTTGACGGATGTCGGCATGACGATAAATGATATTGACCTGATTGAACTGAACGAAGCATTTGCATCTCAAGCCATTGGATGCATGCGGGAACTTGGCATCCAAACAGACAAGCCCAATGAGCTTGGCAGCGGAATATCTCTGGGACATCCCATTGGCTGTACAGGCGCGCGACAGATGGTAACCGGCATGAACCAGATGAAGCGAAAAGGGTATGCAACCGGCATGATTACCATGTGCATTGGCGGAGGGATGGGGATGGCAATGATCATCGAGAGATGATGTGCTGATAGCCTGTTCAACGGAAACACCCACGGAGAATCGATTGATTTTTTTAAACTTTTTTACTTTACTTATCAGGCAGTTATTGCTACAGATGATTCTCATGAGTCACTGAATCTTAATAAAAAATGCCAAGAGATGGTGAAATGAATATTGCAAGAAAATTGGGAATAGTGATCGTTTTTGGTGTGCCGGCCATTGTTGGAAGCGGGATTGTTTATGCTGTTTTTGGCAGTTACATATCCGTTGTTATTTTTATGGTCATTCTTTTGTCTTTTGCGGGCGGATTTATCAGCAAATAGAGTCCTGCGTTCTATTTGCACAAGAATCTCAATAGAATTATTATAATTAATTTTAGATAGTTATCCTTTGGTTGCATAAGCATTCTTTCATTACTATACACATGGAGGACGTATGGATGCCGGTATGTCTCGGGACATAAAATTATGGTTCTTTATAGCTCTCTTTATTGCATCCATGTTTTTGCTTGGATGGCTTCTCTGGCCGTTTATCTCCATTATTGTTTTTGCCGCAGTGATGACAGGAATTATTCATCCTGTTTACAATTTTATTTTAAAGACAAAAATTTCTCCTGTATTTGCTTCATTGATCACCTGTTTTCTCATATTCCTTGTCCTTTTCATTCCGATGGTATTTTTGATAGGCATTTTAACAAAGGAAGCCTATGATCTCTACCTGATGGGTAAAAACGCAGTGATAGGAGATCAGGTCAAGACGTTTATTGAGAACAGCAGGATTTTTGAAAAAACGAACGAATTGCTATCTCACATTGGTTATCAGCTGACTGGAGATGAGTTTACCAAATCGATTTCAGAAGTTGGGCGGATTGTCGGGCTTTTTCTTTTTGAGCAGACCCGGTGGATTGCTGTCAATATAATAGAATTTCTGGTAAGTTTCTTTTTGATGCTTCTGTCCGTTTTTTATTTCCTTATTGATGGAGATCGGCTGATGTTGTTTATTAGCGGTATTTCTCCTCTGCCGGAAGAGCAGGATCAAAAACTCATTCAAAAGTTCAAGGATATGGCAGGCGCCATTTTAATAGGAAATGGGCTTTGCGGCTTTATTCAGGGAGTCGTGGGAGGGGGTGTATTCATGCTGTTTGGACTGCACTCCCCGTTCCTGTGGGGTGTTATTATGGCAATTCTCGCCTTTCTGCCCATTGTCGGTATTGGTTCTGTTTTTGTGCCGGCAGCGTGTTATCTGTTTCTTAAAGGGAGGATTGCTGCATCCATCTTTTTCATTATCTTTTACATGATTCTATCCGGCGGTGTTGAATATATTTTGAAACCTAAGATCGTGGGTAACCGGGTGAAAATGCACACCCTGCTTGTATTTTTTGCGATTATCGGAGGGCTCAAGCTTTTTGGCGTTCTTGGAATCGTTTACGGCCCGCTGATTCTTACCGCATTTTTGACATTAACCGATATTTATCATTCGAAGTATCAGCAATTCATTGAGTCTGAGTAGGAATGGGATCGATTTGACAGCGTATAACGATTAAATACATCATCCAGATAAAAGAGGGCGGAAAATTCTATGGCAAATGAACACAAGACTCTTGAGGTCAGTATTGAGAGTGAGATGAAAAAATCATATCTCGATTACGCCATGAGCGTTATTATCGGGAGAGCGTTACCGGAAGTGCGTGATGGGCTAAAGCCGGTTCATCGGCGGGTGCTGTTTGCCATGAACGAATTGAACAATGACTGGAATAAACCCTATAAAAAATCAGCCAGAATTGTTGGGGATGTGATTGGTAAGTACCATCCTCATGGTGACACAGCGGCGTATGATACCATTGTCCGGATGGCCCAGAGCTTTTCATTACGATATCCGCTTGTTGACGGCCAGGGGAATTTCGGTTCCATTGATGGAGACCCTCCTGCGGCAATGAGATATACGGAGGTCAGGATGACGCGTCTGGCTCATGAAATGCTTGAAGATCTTGAAAAAGAGACAGTCGCCTGGGTACCCAATTATGATGATTCTCTGGAAGAGCCGTCTATACTTCCAACAACGATACCTAACCTTCTGGCTAATGGATCCTCTGGAATCGCTGTTGGCATGGCAACTAACATCCCTCCGCACAACCTTTCTGAGATTGTTGCCGCAGTCAAGATGCTCATTGATCATCCGGCTATCTCCATTGATGACCTCATGAAGCATCTCCCAGGACCCGATTTTCCGACCGCGGGCATCATATACGGAACCCAGGGAATTGTCGAAGCATACAAAAAAGGCAAGGGGATTATCAAAATTCGCGCCAGGGCAATCATCGAAAAAGATAAAAGGACCCAGAGTGAGACCATTGTGATTACGGAACTGCCTTACCAGGTCAACAAAGCCAAGCTCGTTGAGAAGATAGCGGAGTTGATGAATGGAAAGCAGATAGAAGGAATTCGATATGTCAGGGATGAATCCGACAGAGAGGGGATGAGAATTGCCGTTGCATTGAAAAAGGATCAAGTCCCAGGCGTGGTGCTCAACCAGCTTTACAAGCACACGCAGATGGAAAATACCTTCGGGATTATCCTGCTGGCTGTAGTCAACAAGCGTCCTGAAATCTTGAATCTGAAGATGATTCTTGAGCATTTCATACTGCACCGAAAAGATATTATAAAAAGACGCACTCAGTATGATTTGAGAAAAGCAGAAGAGCGCGCTCATATACTTGAGGGGTTGAAGATAGCGCTCGAAAACATAGATGAGGTTGTTTCGCTTATTCGAAAATCAAAATCACCGGATGAGGCAAAAGAAAAGCTGATCCAGAGATTTGCTCTATCGCCTGTTCAGGCGAAGGAGATACTGGATATGCGTTTACAACGACTGACTGGCCTGGAGCGTGAAAAGATTGTAACAGAGCATGCCGAAGTCCTGAAAAGTATAGACTACTTCAAGAAAGTCCTGTCCAGCGAAAGTCTGGTGGAAAAAATTATAAAAGATGAACTGACGGAACTGGATAAAGAATATGGTGATGAACGGCGTACGGAGATTGTTTCAGACACAAAAGAAATTACTGTAGAGGATATGATCGTCGAAGAGGATATGGTTGTCACCATATCGAGTACAGGCTATATCAAACGAAATCCCATTACGCTGTATAAAAGCCAGCAGCGGGGCGGCAAAGGAAAAACCGCCATGGGAATCAGCGATGAAGATTTTGTCAGGCTTTTATTTGTAGCATCCACCCATCATACGTTTCTATTTTTTACCAATAAGGGGAATGTGTACTGGTGCAAGGTGTACGATATTCCGCAGGCAGGCAGAACCAGCAGAGGGAAGGCTATCGTTAATCTTCTGAACTTCGGAAAAGATGAAACGCTCGCTACTGTCTTGGCAGTGCCGCAATTTGTACCCGGATATTATATTCTCATGTCAACAAAGAATGGGCTGGTGAAGAAAACAGAGCTTATGGCGTACAGCCGGCCACGGTCCGGCGGTATTATTGCCCTGGATCTTGTGACAGGAGATGAATTGATTGCCGCCAGGATTACGGATGGGACTATGAATGTGTTTCTTGGGTCTGCCGGCGGTAAATCGATACGGTTCCACGAGTCGGATGTGCGTCCGTCCGGACGTGTTTCCCGAGGGGTCCGGGGATTAACTCTTTCCAAGGGGGATAAGCTGGTTGGGATGGAAGTCTTAAGCCACGGGCAGACGCTGTTTGCCATTACTGAAAATGGCTATGGGAAACGAACATCCATTGATGAATATCCCATTCAGAAGCGGGGCGGCAAAGGGGTTATTACCATCAAAACCAGTGAAAGAAATGGAAAGGTCGTGGGGATTATCCTTGTCAATGAAGCCGATGATATTATGATTGTCGCCAATAGCGGAAAACTCCTACGAATACCTGTATCCGGTATTTCTGTGATCAGCCGGAATACACAAGGCGTCAAGCTAATGGGTATCGAAAAAGGGGAAAAAGTTGCAAGCGCAGTTGTGCTTGCAGAAAAAGAGAACGAATAAATCATCTAACCAAAAAGTTATCTCTGTATGAAAAAAAATGTTGAAGTCAGTCAGTTAAGGATCGGTGTGGTGGGCGCTGGAAGCTGGGGCACTGCCCTTGCCAATCTTCTCGGCGTCAAAGGATTTAAGGTAGGCCTCTGGGCATTTGAGAAAGAGATTGTAAAGGAGATTGTGGAATTTAAGGAAAACAGATTGTTTTTGCCATCCATATCCCTATCTCCCAATATTACTCCGTCAAATGATTTAGCGGAAGTTGTTTCTGACAAGGATCTGGTGATTGTGGTGGTTCCGTCTCAGCACATGCGGGAGATATCATCCGCTTTTTCAGGATATCTTGCAAAAAATACAATTGTTGTTTCCGCCTCAAAAGGGATTGAAAATAAGACACACTTTCGAATGACTGAGATTTTAAAAGAGACGCTTACATCCGTTTCCAAGAGATCCATTGCCGTGCTGTCCGGCCCTACATTTGCACGAGAAGTTGCCATGAATGTTCCTACGGTCATTACCGTGGCGGCAAAAAGTCATGAAATTGCCAAATTTATTCAAAATGCTCTGGCGACCCCATTTTTTCGGGTGTATACCAATAATGATATCGTTGGGGTTGAACTGGGGGGGGCGATTAAGAATGTTATCGCCATTGCTACAGGTATCAGTGATGGACTCGGACTTGGTTTAAATACACGGGCCGCGCTGATCACCCGGGGACAGACCGAAATCCGGCGGTTGGGATTAAAGCTGGGGGCCAATCCGCGGACGTTTACCGGACTTGCCGGAATCGGCGATCTGGTGTTAACCTGTACAGGGGATCTGAGCCGAAATCATACTGTAGGGAAAAAGATCGGAGAAGGAAAAAAACTTCAGGACATCCTGTCGGACATGCGGATGGTTGCAGAAGGAATCAAGACTGCAGAATCCGTATATAATCTCTCCAAAAAGAAAAAGGTTGATATGCCGATTTCCCATGCTGTGTATCATGTTCTTTATGAGAATCTTCAGCCAAAGGATGCTGTGTATAAGCTGATGACGCGTGATCTGAAAAGTGAACTGGATGAATATTAGGCAGTATTCGTTGATATGCATCATCTGAGAAAAAAATCCACCTCTGATTTGAGGCTGAAAGAAAAACATACAACGGATAAATGAATACAGGTGAAATACAAAAAGGTCAAGGCCATCGAAAAAGGCTGAGAAGCAGATTCCTGGATAATGGACTGTCAGGCTTTCATGATTATGAGATCCTTGAACTGCTTCTGTCAATTTCAACTCCGAGAAAGGACTGCAAGCCATCAGCCAAAGAGGCCATGAAGCGGTTCAAAACGTTTCAAGGGGTGCTTGAGGCATCGGCCCGTGAATTGTGTGAGGTCCCGGGTATCGGGTCTGTGAATCTCTTCGGAATAAAACTAATCAAGGAAGTTGCTGAACGATACCTGCAAAAGAAAGTAATTCACAAAGACCCGGTCAATAATTCGAAGGAACTATTTGATTATCTTTACCTGAGCATCGGGGACAAAAACAGAGAATGCTTTAAAGCTATCTTTCTGGATGCGAAAAACAAAATTACCGCTGTTGAAACACTTTTTATGGGGACGTTGACTACCAGTTCAGTATATCCCAGGGAAGTCATTCGGGCTGCATTGGATTATCACGCTGCAGCCCTTATTTTTGCGCATAACCATCCCTCCGGCGATCCTGTTCCATCGCGTGAAGATATAGCCCTCACGCGACAGCTGGTTTTTGCCGGACGGATGATGGATATCAAAGTTCATGAGCATTTAATCATAGGCGATGGGAAATATTTCAGCCTTGCAGATGAGGGATATATCACGCGGATGAATCTTGAATATGATAATAAACTTGTTTCGCTTTAATCGACACCTTCATTCTTTTGTTTCATATGAGATGAATACGGATAAGATATGGCTGATAAAAAAAATGTTCACCCCGATTGTTTTGGGATTCTGGATACTGTCTTTCCCAAGGGAGAAGAGGGCATGCGTACCTCTCCAGAAGTTTGTTTCTCCTGTCTGTTCAAAACGGATTGCCTGAAGCAGGCCATGAATAGCAGGGATGGGCTGAAGATTCTGGAAGAAAATATCGACAGGGCGTATGAGTCAGGTATCATCAGTTTTATAGAAAGGTGGTCCAAGAAAAAGCTCATTCACAGAAAGATAAAAAGAGAAACGGATGTATTGGATGACGCTATACAATGAATATCAATCAACAGAATAGCATGAAGAGCATTATATGAAAAAACTCACTGTCGAAGATGTTGAATTAAAGGGGCGAAATATTCTTGTCCGTGTGGATTATAATGTTCCAATTGAAAAGGGCAGGGTGGTCAGTGATATGAAAATTAAAGCCTCACTCCCAACTCTGGAATATATTCTTGGACAGGGGGGCAAGCCGATTATCATGTCGCATTTAGGACGACCCAAAGGCGTCAGAGTCCCTGAAATGTCTTTACGCCCCTGTGCCCATGTGCTTGGAAACCTCATGGGGAAAGATGTATCATTTGTTGATGACTGCATTGGAGACTCTGTGGCACGTGCTGTCCAGAAGCTCAAAAAAGAAGAGCTCCTTTTACTTGAAAATCTTCGGTATTATAAGGAAGAAACAGAAAATGACAGGGGGTTTTCGCAACAGCTTGCAGCGCTTGGCGACATCTACGTGAACGATGCGTTTGGCACGGCCCATAGAGCACATGCGTCCACAGAAGGCATTACCCACTTTATGAATATATGCGTTGCTGGATTACTGCTTAAAAAAGAGCTTGAGTACCTCGGCAGGGTTGTCGAAAATGCCGAAAAGCCTTTTGTGATAATGATTGGCGGTGCAAAAATATCAGATAAGATAAGTATGATATCGAATATGTTGCCAAAGGTGGATAAACTTATTATCGGCGGCGGAATGGCCTTTACATTTTTAAAGGCTCTGGGAAATGAAATTGGAAATTCCATTTGTGAACCGGACAAAGTTGAACTGGCAAGGGATCTACTAAGAACAGGTGGGAATAAGATTGAGCTTCCGGTGGATTGTGTGATTTCAGATTTTATAGATTTAAAAGAACGTAAAATTGGACAGCTCAAAGAAGTGAGTGTGGGGGACATACCCCGGGGCTGGATAGGGCTTGATATTGGAGGAAAAACAGTTCAGCATTTTGGAGCTATACTTGAAAATGCAAAGACCATTGTATGGAATGGCCCTATGGGATTATTTGAAATTGATGAAACAGCAAAAGGAACCTATGCGATAGCCAATCTTCTTGCCAAAGCCACGCAACATGGAGCGATAACAGTTGTCGGAGGAGGGGATTCAGCATCAGCCGTGAATAAAGCGGGTGTGTCAGATAGTATCAGCCATATCTCTACCGGTGGCGGTGCATCTCTTGAATTTCTCGAAGGGAAAATACTCCCGGGCGTTAAGGCTCTATCGGATAAATAACGGATGCCATCCAACATTTCAGTTAATAGGAAATATATCCTTCGAATTATTCTTATTTGTATTTTTGCTCTATGTATCTATTTATTTAAAACACCTCTTATTAACCATCTGATATTTTTTTATAATCTTATCTCTGATAGAGAAAATATTAAACTTTTTGTTTCGTCTTTCGGGCATTACGCACCGGTTGTATTTATTTTCATTCAAATACTGCAGGTGCTTTTTGCGCCGATTCCTGGTGAAGTCACGAGTTTTATCGGAGGATATCTGTTTGGCTCTACTAAGGGGTTTCTGTACTCCAGCCTGGGATTAACCATCGGTTCCGTGATCAATTTCGCCATAGGACGCTTTTTGGGGAAACGGTATATCAGACGGTGGATTCCTGCAGACAAGCTGGAAAAATTTGATACAGTGATCCGGCGGCAAGGGATTATCATTGTCTTTCTTTTTTTTATCTTTCCAGGGTTTCCAAAGGATTACCTCAGTCTTTTTCTTGGGATTACCGCTATTCCCTTTCAAGTATTTATCCTTCTGGCTTCTATCGGACGAATGCCCGGAACTTTCATGTTAAGTTTGCAGGGCGAATTCTTCTATGAGGAGATGTATGGACTTTTTATTATCGCCATTGGCGGGTGCGCTGTCCTTGCTGTGCTGGCCTATATCTACAGAGAAACGATATACCGATGGATTGAAAAGTTTCAATAATAAAAAAAATTACACATTTTATAAAAACATGATATAGAAGAAATAACCAAATGGCATCGGATTGAATGTGATCATTTATTAGGCAGGAAATACATTGGTACCTTGGAAAGTTAGAGAAGAGTTAAGTTTAGCAAACAAATTAAGACGAACCTATTATGAGCTCTTACGGGATGAACTGGATCAATTCCTTCTCCAGAGTTCCCTGATCGATTCATATAAGAATTTTATCATCAAAAAACTGAATTACCCTTTTGTTGAAAAAAGAGAGCTTAAACCGAGAGCTCGTATTCCTGGGCAGGAATATGAACCACAAAATGCATTTTTAATTCTATTCCTTGAAGATACCATACCGCCTGCTCATAAAAAATACATACGATTTTTTGATGCAAACAAAACCACAAAGACAAATCTTTTGCGTTCCGAAACGCTTATGCTATCCAACGATTTTGATCGAACGCACAAATATCTTGAGTCCATCCATTTTTATAACTTTTTAAAGACATTGCTCCCCGTTGACTACGCGCTTCTTATTCAACGGGATCCGGCAAGCAAGAAGGCAAACCGATACAGCCTGACTCATTATCATGTTCGGATTGACTGGCCCATTGCAGAAGCAGCCGAAGATCTCGTCCGAAGCCTTCGATATCTTCCCAAAGATGTTTACCTGTACGAACGAGGTGAAAAATAC
>JAABPS010000063.1 GCA_011391835.1 Desulfobacteraceae bacterium | reverse complement strand
CAGTTCGGACAGCCATCAAATTTGAATTTGAATTTATACGGAAATGCTGGACGATGAAGCTCATCCTGATACTCGTTGGTGAATGTATGACAAACAGCCTGAGTATCATAACATGCATATTCACATCGTGCCTGACCGACACAATCGGAAGGTGTACGCAGATTTGATCCTGAACCGCCAAGATCCTGGTTCAGTGTATGAGTCATTTCATAAAAGATTTCTTCCAGCTGTGGCGTCGTCGTACCAATAAAAATAATATCTCCTGTTGACCCATGCATGTTGGTGATGCCGCTTCCTCGAAAGTCCCAAAGATCACACAGCTGTCGCAAATATTCAGCTTTATAAAATTTTCCGCTTGGCTGGTTTACCCGCATTGTATGGAAATGTGCTACACCGGGAAATTGTTCCGGCTGGTCACAATATCTTCCGATTACACCGCCGCCATAGCCAAACACACCAACAATACCGCCATGCTTCCAATGGGTTCTTCCATGTTTGTATGAAAGTTCAAGCACGCCCAGAAGATCATCGACAACATCAACGGGTATTTGAAATTCTACACCTTTTTCATTCTTAGCCCTTTTTTCAGCCTCTTGCTTGAGATCAGACACAAAGCTTGGCCATGGTCCTGATTCAAGCTGGTCCAACAAAGGGGTTTTATGCTTTGCCATTATTTTTTACCTCCATTTTGTTAAAATTAACTTAACTGTGATTAATATATGCTCCTTATTCTGAGCGGTTTTGTTCACCTCCTCCCAATCGGTCAATTATTGTTTTATCTGTAATTCACTATACTTATGAATTGCCATTTTAAAAGATTTCTATATAAAATTACTATTAACCCTTGTCAATAAAAAAGACAGCATTTTCTTCTCTAATTTGAATATTAAGTAGCCTTTTTATTGGATTGAACGAAAAACTGTATTGAGGCATACAACGCTTGGATGTGTTCGTTCAAATGGCTTTGAATAAGCTCAATCTCATTGATATTCTGATAAAATCTGTCTGCGATTGAGCTGCTCAGCTCATATAACTCTGCAATACCATACTTGGAAAGATAATCGTTGACGTAAGCATCAGCAAAACCCCTTTGCAGTCCTTCACAATATTTAAGTTTTAGCCCCTCATAAAATCCCAGCAGGCAATTTTCCACAGCAATGGTATCCGACCATACCATATCCCCAACCCCATTTAGCCTGTCCAGTCTCATGCGGATCGACATATTCAGAAAAAAAATCAGCAGGGCATCTAACATGGTCTCTGAACCATCGTCGGCATTAAACTCTTCACGATACCTAAACATTGATGCATAATTTCGAACACTTATCAGTTTTAAACATACATCATTATCCATAATATTAATGACAAAATCTCCAGCAGCATGATGCCATGATAAAATCTGCTCACATGTGTCAACCGCATAATACAGGGTTAGAATTTTAGCAGCTTGACAGTATAATTTTGCTGTTTCTTCACTTGAAAGAAAGAAATTTCCATCCTCAGCCCAGACCATTATCCTGTTCACTCCGGCCTCAGCATCGTATGAAATATGAAATTCATCAAAATCTTCAAACCACTCGCCAAGAAACATACTGACTTTCTGATTATTTTTTGTGCCTAATCCTCCCAGGCAAAACACCTCGGGAAGGAAGGATTGGCGGTATTTTTCGTTTAGGTGTTTTAATAGGCCAAATTCTCTTTTGATAAGGCTATTTCCTGGTTTTGATATGGCTACGTTTAACACAAAAGAAAATTTTTTTCCGTTAATCTCCGTATGAATCCTGGAAGGATGATAAAATTCACCATGTTTTTCAAGGCGCACACCAAGCTGTTCTATTGAATTTTTGGAAATATTCTGACCCAAAATTTTAGAAGCATATGCCAGAATATGGTTCATGCCCTGATGGATTAAAAAAGTGCTTACCGATTCAAAATAATCTCCAAGCGTAAAATGATGTTCTGAGGTTTCATTCATCCTTCCTTCCAGCATATTTCGATTCAAGGGGAGGGGCAGATGCCACTTGGCAGTGTTTTTCTGAATGAAATTATCCGTATGATAGAGGTAATAGTTGAATTGGGGGTTGTTTAGCATGTTATAAAGGATGAGAATTTAGGGCCTGAGCTAAAGAAATCAGATCCATCTGTAACACGGAGGCCGTCTATCGATGAGCACTGATTTCGTTTAATATCTGTGGGGCAACGTCATAGCCCAGTTCTACTGCTTTATCACAATGCTCGATGGCCTTTTTATATTCTTTGTTTTCAAGGTATGCAATGGCAAGATTGTTATGCACCACTGCAAAATTCGGTTCAAGTTTCAGGGCTTTTAGATTTGCTTCGATGCTGTCTTGGATTCTTCCCTTCATCAAATAGGCATTGCCCAGAGTCGTAAAGGCTTGAAGAAATCTAAAGTTAAAAGCAGTGGCTCTCTCAAGCGCTTTAATTGCTTCATCAACATTCCCCTTCTGAAGCTGTACAAAACCAATATTGCCATACCCTTCTGAAAAACCAGGTCTCACTTTGACGGCTCGCTGGTTATACGATAGACATCCATCAAGATCACCTCGTTGAAGACAGATAGCTCCAAGCTGAACATACGCTTCAGCAAGGCCCGGGCTGCATTCGATGGCCTCGTGGAGTTCCTTCTCCGCTTCATCATATTTTTTTAATCCCATCAATGCAACTGCCAGATTGTAATGAGAAGTTCCACATTCAGGATTTGCCGCTAAAGCAGCTCGTTGTATGGCTATATATTCGTCGGCATTTTTTGCTTTTTCCATCTATAGTTTCCTATATTAATTTTGTTTAAATCTTAAAAACAATGCTATCGTGACATATAATTTGACCCTGCTCATTTAATATGCAAATAACATGATGTCAAATGAAACCGGATCTTATATTTTTGCTATTCGAATCACAACTGAAAAAATTAAACTTAATGCTTTTTGAATAGGTTGATATTGATCCACTTTTAAGGTATCGGTATATTCGTCGCATATGCACCCCTTACCATTTTTGACATATAGGCATTTAAAATAGGAGATTAAATATGATAACAGGCAGCCACACTGCTTTGATAACTCCATTTAAAGAAAACGCTGTTGACTATGAAGGACTTGGAAAGCTTGCTGATTTTCAGATCCAAAACGGTATCTCCGGGATTCTTGCAGTGGGGACAACGGGAGAAAGCCCCACACTTGCATGGGATGAACACAACGGTGTCATCGAGAGCGTGGCGCTGAAAACCAGAAACAAATGCTTATGTATCGCCGGAACTGGAAGCAATAACACTGTTGAATCCATTGAGGCTACAAGACATGCAGTTGATGTAGGTGCAGACGCAGTATTACTGGTTGACCCCTATTATAACGGGCCCAGTTCCCTTGAAATTCGCCGTGAATATATTGAACCCATTGCCAAATCATTTCCTGGTACACAGTTGATTCCGTATATAATACCCGGACGTACGGGTGCTCAAATGCTTCCCGAAGACTTGGCGATCCTGAAGGACAACTTTAGTAATGTGAATACTGTCAAAGAAGCGACCGGCAATATGGATAATATGAAACGGACAAGAGAGTGCTGCGGGCCTGATTATTCGATATTGTCTGGTGATGACCCGTTGACGTTTCAAATGATGACCGATCCTCAGATTAAAGCATCCGGTGTAATTTCAGTGGCTTCAAATATTGCCCCAAAGGCTGTCGTAGATATTGTACGTCTGATTCAAGAGGGAAAACAAAAAGAGGCCAAGTCTATTGTTGATGCAGTGGAGCCGCTGTTTCAGCTCGTAACAGTAAAGACGATGGAAAAAACTCCGTATGGAGAAGTTGTTTGCAGGGCACGAAATCCTCTGGCCATAAAAACACTCATGGCTATTCTTGGGATGCCGTCCGGTCCATGCAGGAAACCGTTGGGCAAAATGACGAAAAATGGACTTGATAAAATTCTTGCAACCGCACGAATGATCCAGAGATCCCATCCGCAGATATTTAAGCCTGCTGCTGATTTTTTTAATATCAATATTGAAGAACGTTTGAATACCCCCGTTCACTGGAACGGCTTGTATTATGAGGATTATTAGGCTGTCCTATAAATGAAATCGTTATTTTCTGGTTTTTCTTTGTTCGGCTGCTTTTTCATTCATCTGAATGCCTTCGCCTTGCCATAAAACACCTTTGAGCCATTTAAAACCAAATTTCAGCAGCTCAATTTCATTTTCCTGAATAGCTTTCTGTGTCTTCTGGTCCACTTCATACAGAGTTAAAAATGTGCTATCAAAAATAAAGCGTCTAAACTTATCAATATTATAGCTTACCAGAAAGAACATCTGTTTGCTTTTATCCGTTAGCTTGATGTCTGGAGGAAACGACCGTTTTCTTACAATAATATCCGTCCATCCGGCATTTATCTCATCATAGGTGTCGATTCCCTGATCCCCCCGCCACTCGTGTACCGTCATAATTTGTTCTTCGTCAAAACCCAGGCAGTGAGGTTCATGAATGAGAAAATAAAATCCCGCATCATCTGCACCCTCTTTGTAACTCAGCGATGCCACGCCAAGAGGATAATACCGGCACGTGGTGGGTCTGTCCTCATAAACAATACAACCGTTTTCTCGCACAAAAGGACACGACTTCAACTCATCGTCAAGAAGCCTTAAAACAACGATGGGCAGATCCGTCTTTTCAAGCAATTGAGGTTCAGTGTAAATTGCTAAAAATTCTTCAGAAGAAAGCCCCAGCCGATTTTTTAGCCGAACAACATCGTAAGGCGTTAGTGTGATGCGAATATCTCTACAGCATTTTGTATAGCACTTAACCTTTTTATGGCATCTGAATTTTATCGTGCTGTCAAGGCCAAGCTTTACAGGATCGATATGGGCCATTTTGTCTAATATGTCAGTCATCGTTCATATCCTTTATATTAAGAGTTTATTACCCAAGCATTTTGGATAAGTCAATACAGCAAACTTTTAGCCGATGAATCGTTCATATCTGAGTCCAGTATTTCTTTGTAATATTTTAATATTGATTTAGCCTTTGAAATTACAGTATTTTAATTTTCAAACTATTTTAGTGGCAATATGATCAAATCGCACCCATGGGACATAAGGATAGTGATGGAGAAAGCATTGACGGGCGCTTATTTTCTAAACCCATTGTTTTTACATGTGAAATTAAATTGAGAGGCGTCGCGGAAATCCTTTTGAACGATTTTAGGATATAAAACGGATCATTTTCTCTGGAAATCCTCCGTATGAAGTGCTATTTTCCCCGGATTCATGATATGATACGAAAGAACCACTTAATTTAGGAGATATAAAAATGGAAATTGCTATAACAAAAACCGAGCATCCAAAACCACATCCGAACAGCGAAAAACTGCATTTCGGCACTATCTTTACTGACCATATGTTTAATATGGATTACAGTGTTGAAAAGGGATGGCATCATCCACGCATTGAGCCGCTTACAGCAATAGAAATGCATCCGTCCACAATGGTACTCCATTACGGCCAGGCGATTTTCGAAGGTCTGAAGGCTTTTCGAACAGATCGGGGTCAGATTCAATTGTTTAGACCTGAAGAAAATTTTAAGCGCTTTAATACATCCGCCCGTGCATTATGCATTCCTGAATTTGATAAAACATTTGCGCTTCATGCGCTAAAAGAGTTGATAAACATTGAAAGGGATTGGGTGCCGGGTTCTTCGGGAACCTCCCTTTACATTCGGCCAACAATCATCGCCATGGATCCCTTTCTGGGTGTCCGCGCGTCGCATACTTATCGCTTTTTTATTATTTTATGCCCGGTCGGCGCGTACTATGCAGAAGGATTTAATCCTGTAAAAATATGGGTGACACGAAATCACGTTCGCGCTGTAAGGGGTGGTGTGGGAAATGTGAAAACAGCCGGTAATTATGCCGCCAGCCTGTTTGCAGGCGAAGAAGCTCATAAACAGGGATATACCCAGGTATTATGGCTCGATGGCGTGGAACAGAAATATGTGGAAGAGGTGGGTTCCATGAATATATTTTTCGTTATTGACGATGAATTAATTACACCGATGCTAACAGGGAGTATTTTACCAGGTATTACCCGTGACTCTGTTTTAAAACTGGCCAAACAATGGGGAATGAAATGCATTGAACGAAGAATAAGTATTGATGAAGTGATGGAGGCATCAAGCTCCGGCAGGCTTCAGGAAATTTTTGGTTCCGGAACCGCTGCAGTAATTTCACCTGTTGGGGAATTACGATATGATGATAATGTAATAAAAATAGGAAGCGGTCTTGCCGGGCCGATTGCAAACAAAATGTTTAACGCAATAACAGACATTCAATATGGTAAAATCAAAGATACCATGGGCTGGACAATGACGGTATAGTTATCCAGACAGTATAGAATTTACAGTGAAATCTGAACAACAATTAACATATCTGCCAGCATTTATCAATAAGATGACGCATGAGAATCTCCATCCGTATGTGATGGATGCCTTTTCGTATTATTATAAAAAAATCGTTACCGGTGAAAACGGCCTCTTATTTGATAAAGACATTATCCCAGTTAAACAGGATGAAATTGAAGACGTTAGCGCCCTCCAAAAATATACCGACGCTGGAAAAAAGGTTTTAAAAAAATCCGTTCGAATTATTTTAAACGGAGGGCTCGGCACAAGCATGGGCCTATCGAGCCCTAAATCCCTGCTGGAAGTAAAAAAAAACAAATCGTTTTTAGAAATATTATTAAAGCAGGCCGAAAAGCAACATACAAAACTGGCTATCATGAATAGCTTCAGCACGCATGAATCTACGATTTCGGCCCTTTCCAAAATTCATACTACTATTTCACCCTTAATCTTTCTTCAAAATAAATTTCCGAAAGTGCTTCAAAACGGATTTGCGCCTGCTTCGTATGCGGAAAATCCTTTACTTGAATGGAACCCTCCGGGACATGGTGATATCTATATGTCTCTTTACATCTCCGGCACACTCCAAAAGCTATTGAATGATGCTATAGAATATGCATTTGTTTCTAATTCGGATAATTTAGGCGCAACTCTGGATGAATCCCTGCTTGGATATTTTTCCGAAAAAAACCTTCCGTTCATGATGGAAGTCGCCAAAAAAACTCCCGCTGACATTAAAGGAGGACATCTGGCCAGGCAAAAAGACGGCCGTCTGATTCTCCGGGAATCCAGCCAGTGCCCCGAGAATGAGCTGGATGCTTTTCAAAATATCCATCGGTACAACTATTTTAATACAAACAATGTTTGGATTAATCTTCGATCGTTACACGATTATATAAGCAAAAATTCTTTTCTTTCACTTCCGATGATCTTAAACCCAAAAAACTTGGATCCAAAAAATGAAAAAAGTGACGCTGTTTTCCAGGTTGAAACCGCCATGGGTTCTGCGATTTCTCTATTTGAAAATGCTCGGGCAGTAAAAGTTCCACGGACCCGGTTTTTTCCGGTTAAAAAATGTAATGAACTTCTCGCCGTACGCTCCGACTGCTATGTTTTGACACAAGATGAAAAACTCATCGTTCACCCAGACAGGATTGCTGCGAACTTGCCGGACACAATACATATAAAACTGAATCCCTGCTATTATGGTAAGATTGATTTGTTTGAAGAAAGGTTTAAGGCCGGCGCTCCTTCGCTCGTCGAATGTGAATCTCTGACAGTTGAAGGAAATATTTTTTTTGGAAAAGATATAGTTATTAAGGGAAACACAACAATTAAAAAAGCAGGAACAGCAAAAGCAATAATTAAGGAAGGGTCGGTTCTTGAAGGAAAAATAATTCTCTAAAACTGTTTACATTCAACTGGAGCTAAGAGTGATTAACGATGGATTATAGCTGTTTTTTATAGGAGCGGTAATATTGCATCACCTTTTCAACGTAAGTCTCTGTCTCTCTGTAGGGTGGAATATTTTTATAAAGATCCACAACATTGGGGCCCGCATTATATGCGGCCAGCGCCAGCGGCAGCTTCCCTTGATAATACGTTAAAAGTTTCTTAAAATACTTGGTGCCTCCCATGATATTTTCCCATGGATTAAACGGATCATCAATTTTAAGTTCTCCGAGGTTGTGCGGCATGATCTGCATCAGTCCAATTGCACCCTTTCTGGACACCGCGCGGTGATTAAAATCAGACTCCGCCTTGATGATCGCCTTGACGAGTGAAAATTCCACCCCATATCGCTCCGACGCCTGTGATATAAAGTTGTCATATTTCTGTGTTGAATACGAAGTCACTTCACCGTTCGGGTACTCTCTCAAATACACCCTGCAGTCAGACGGTTTAGATGTCAGAACATTGGTAAAATGCATAACACCATCTTTATCAACATAGGTGTATATGTCCGCACAAACAGGAAACCCCGCTGTAAGCACATACAAAAATACAGTCAACAAGCTGATGATTAAGTACTTGAGTTTTCGATGCTGCATAGTGCTCTTTTATTCGCTATTGCCAAATGCCAAGCTCCTTAATAAAACTCTTTTCAAAAGAAGCCTCATTGATAGGCTGATTATAAGTAACTATATATTATACTAAATATATGCTCATTGCAAGTATTTTTTGCATTTTATCCTAAGCAGCCAGGATGATACGCTTCATTTCTCTTCCGGTCTTTTTTCATAATTAATTCTTGACAAAATTCTTAAATTTGCAATTGTAGAGCACCTGTTTTAACAAAATTATTATATTGAAAGGAGTAGTATCATGGGTGAAAACAAAGCATTAGATAAAATTAAAGCACTTATCGGAAAAGAGGTAGGTGTTAGCGACTGGTTTGAAGTCGATCAGGACAGAATCAACAAATTCGCGGAAGCAACTGAAGATTATCAGTGGATTCATGTGGACAAGGAAAAAGCCGCAAAAGGGCCTTTTGGCACAACAATAGCGCATGGCTTCCTAACGATTTCATTGATACCTTACTTAAGCGCCTGTATTAAAATGCCTTTTGAAGGTATGAATATAATGATGGGCGTTAATTACGGCCTGAATAAGGTGCGGCTGTTAAATCCCGTAACTGTTAATTCAAAGGTTAGAACGCGTGTTGTTCTTCAGGACGTAGTGGAAAAAGACCCGGGCAGAATTCTCATGACCTATGGTCATACCATTGAAATCGAAGGGAAGGACAAACCCGCTTGTGTCGCTGAATCTCTTGCGATGCTCTTTGTACAATAGATACCCATAACATGCCCTGAAAAAGCATAGCACGATATACACCCCTTCGGACGTTTCAAAAAGGGGTGTATATCCATAATAACTTCCCTTTCCGGAATACGCACATCCTGTTTCGATATGTTATCATTTAACCCGCCGCTTTCTAATTTGATAAAAACTGTAATAACACAAACTATTAAAAAATCGTGTGAACATCCAAAACATAAAGGAATATATTATGGCACGAGTTCAAAAGATCGAAAAGAAAAACGCGCACCCCGACATACAAAAAATATTTGAACGAATTGAAAGCGCCGGCTCCCCTGTTTTAAATATATTCAAAGTTGCCGGCAATTCGCCAAAAATCGGAAGAGATTTTCTTCGTTTGGGCACAGCCATTCTGCAAAAGGGAAGCCTTGCACCTTCACTTCGTGAACTGGCCATCCTTCGTGTAGGAAATCTTGCTCAAGCCAATTATGAGTGGACACAACATGTACCCATCGGATTGAAGGCCGGTCTTTCTCAAAAACAAATCAATGAAATCAACAACTGGAATAGCTCAAGCCTTTTCAATGACAAAGAATGCGCTGTGCTTCGTTATACAGATGAAGTCGCTGTAAACATACGCGTATCGGATGAAACATTTGCTATCCTTAAAAATACCTTTAATGATCAGGAAATCGTTGAGTTAACTATTACAATCGGATACTATGGTATGGTCAGCCGACTCCTGGAAGCATTACAGGTGGAATTAGAAACATGATATTCAAAGAAAAGCTTATTTTATTCATGAATATAAGGAGGACATCGTGAAAATACTGCGTGTAAGCATGACAAATCTTAGCGCCAGCATTGAAGATCTCCAAAGTGGATGGGAGGCAATTGGAGGAAGAGGATTTACATCCAGAATTTTGGGAAAAGAAGTTTCTCCAGAGTGTGATCCGTTAGGCCCGGATAATAAGCTTATTATCGCCGCCGGCCCCCTTGCAGGAACGCTGGCGCCTTCATGCGGCCGCACTTCTGTTGGTGCAAAAAGCCCCCTGACTCTGGGTATAAAAGAGGCAAATGCGGGCGGCCCTTCAAGCCAAAAACTTGATAAACTTGGATTTCGCGGCATTATTGTTGAAGGGAAACCTAAAGACAATAAATTTTATATATTGGTCATCAACAAAAATGGATCTGAATTTGTAAGTGCGGATAAATATCTCGGCATGAAGAACTATGATCTTGCCAATAAGCTTCGGAAGGACTTTTCGGATAAAGCCGCCGTTATTTGTATTGGTATTGGGGGTGAACGGCAGTGGAAATCAGCAGCCGTTGATCTGACTGACAATGAGGGGCATTGTTCACGCCACGCAGCCCGTGGCGGTCTGGGAGCAGTTATGGGCTCAAAAGGCCTTAAGGCCATCATTATTGATGATACAGGAACATCCCGGGTTTCTATTGCCGATAATGACCGTTTTAAGAATGCATTAAAAGACTGGCCTGCGGTACTGAAAGAAGACAGACAGGTTCAGGGAATGAGCAAGTATGGTACGCCTGCTGGGATCTCCATGTTACGAGCCATCGGCAGTATGCCTGCTCTAAATTACAGCAGTGAGCCTCTTGAGGGAATAGAAGCACTGACCGGACAAAACATTGAAAAACTCAATAAAGAGCGAGGTGGTAAAATGGCTGGCTGTATGCCGGGTTGCCTGGTAAAATGCTCGATTGTGTATCATGATTCTGACGGAAAACATATAACCTCTAGTCTTGAATACGAAACAATAGCCCTTATGGGAACCAACCTTGGCATTGTGGACC
>JAABPS010000062.1 GCA_011391835.1 Desulfobacteraceae bacterium | reverse complement strand
TACCATGTCTCCCATGGCCGGGCCGTGGCCGTCGGCATGCTGTGCGCCGTGCGGGCCAACAAGAAGATCTGCGAGGAGAAGTACAAGGACCTGGCCTGGGCCCTGGCCCGCACCGATAACCTGGAAAAGGCCCTGACCGATTTATACAAGGATGTTAATTTTTCAGTGAAACTGGAAGATCACGGCATCCCCAAGGCGGATTTCAAGAAGTTGGCCTTCCTGGTCTCCAGGGAAGTAAACAACTGCGCCTCCAACCCGGCGGTGGTGGACGAAAGCAAGATCCTCAAGCTGCTGGAAGAGCTGTAATTGCAGCGGAGGCCGGCACGTAATTTTTTAATCGTTACAACCGGCTAAGTTTATCATCAAATTTGGCTGCCAGTTTTTCCATATCCGCATACAATGGCTCCAGCTCTGCGAAGTGATTTTCAATGAGGCGCCGCGTGGTATGCAGTGATTGAGAAAGTGCTTTTATTTGTAATCCATTCTTTTTTTCTGAGGCGTTGATCAGGTCAGTATTTAGCCTCTCCAGCTCTTTCTCGTTGGTTTCTATCATACCTTCGAGCTTTTTGATACGGTCTTGAATCGGTTTTAGGGCTTTTGCTTTTTCAGCCATAATTTCAGACCGCTTCTGCCGGATCTCTTTTTTTGACACATTTAAACCTGCTTCCGGTTTTACGGGAATGGATTCGGACTTCGCCTTTTTAAGTGAAGCCCTATCGTCAATGGTTTCATCATGCCATCCTCCCTTTTCGAGAAACTCCTGATAACTCCCTTCAAATACAAAAGGTGTATCATCCTGAAATACGATAAGACGCTGGGCCAGGGCATGCAGAAACAGTTCATTATGGGTTACCATGATAACCGTGCCGTCAAAATTATCAATGGCTGCCAGCAGAGAATCGCAGGCTTCCATGTCCAGATGATTTGTAGGCTCATCCAGTATGAGCAGGTTTACAGGGGTTGCGAGCAGTTTTCCCAGCATCACCCGACTTTTTTCTCCTCCGGAGAGCACATTGATTTTTTTTAACGCATCATCACCGTTAAACATCATCGCTCCACAGATACCGCGGGCTGCCTGCATGTCTATTCCAGCATCTGAAAAAAGGATTTCTTCCAAAACGGTTCTGTGATCAATCAGGCTTGATATATTTGTCTGCTCAAAAAAACCCTTTACCGTATTCGGGTTAAAAATAATATCACCCCGTTGAGGCGGAAGAACTTGCGCAAGGATTTTTATCAGTGTAGTTTTTCCTTTACCGTTTTTTCCCACCACACAGATACGCTCTCCGGCGTTGACATTGATATTAAACCTGTTTATCAAAAAGTCATGAGAATCACTTGCGGTCGGATCATACGAGAAGTATATATCACTCGCGTTCATCACCTGTTTGCCTGGAAACCGTTTGCATCTGAACGAAAATTCAAGCGTCTTAATTTTTTCAAGCTTTTCTTTTTTCTCCATCTTCGATAGTGTTTTTACGCGTGACTGAACCATATTGGCAAGCCTGGCCTTGGCTCTAAATCGTGTGATAAACTGCTCTATTTCTTTTCTGCGCTTCTCATCATTGACACGGGTCTTCTCGTATATCTCCTCTTCCTGAGCTATCTGAGTATAATATTTCTCTGTTGCCCCCGCGATTTTTCGCATTTTCTTTCGATGAATTCCCAGAACATGAGTAACGATTTTGTCCATAAAGCTTCGGTCATGAGTGATCAACATCAGTTCATGGGGCCATCGTAATAAAAACCGTTCAATCCAGCGAATGGAAGTAATGTCTAAATAATTGGTCGGCTCATCTAAAAGCAGAAGGTCCGGTTCAGCAACCAGCGCTTTGGCAAGATTTAAACGCACCTGATATCCTCCGGAGAATTCATCCGGATGCCGACCCATGTCGGTATCTGAAAAACCAAGCCCTGCCAGGATCTTTTCAACCTTCCAGAAATGATCTTTTTCTCCTGGTGGAAGCCCGGTCATTCCCTCTTCTAAAATCGTGGATTTGGTAAATTCAAGCTGTTGTTTGACATATCCGATACGGTAATTTTTTGGCAACAGCATGCTTCCGGAATCCCAATTCTCTTCACCGCATATCATTCGAAAGAGCGTGGTCTTGCCATGGCCGTTTCTACCCACCAGTCCAACCCGTTCGCCCTTATTTATACTAAAATTTGCCTCGTCAAAAAGGATATAATCGCCGAAGCTTTTGGTTAAATTGTCTGCTCTAATCAATTATTTTTCCTAACATTATATATAGAAGAAATCATAACATATCCCGCTTTCCAGTACGGATATAAAAAATAGCTCAATAGCGTTAAATACAATGGAACGCAATAGGGAAAAGTGAAATGAATTTAAGAAATAAACCTAAGAAGCTTTGACGCCACCTGAATTGAGCCCTTGAATTCTCCCCACTACATCATGCATTGGAATTTGTCTTGACATACAAGAGTCGATTTCTATGCTCTGATTCCAAGAGGTGGGGTTGCATTAATAACGAGAAACCGGGCGCAGAGTGTTATGGCAATCTGAGCGGGAATGCGGCGGCTGATGCAACGGAGCCAATACGTGTATTTCAACGGGCTTACTGAAAAAAGATATCATCCTTTTTTTTATCAGTACTATCACCTTGTTTCTGCACAATGGTTGATACTGGAAGGGTAAAGATAAAGTTGATCCATTCACCTTCCTTTGATTCAGCACGCACAGTCCCGCCATGCTTCTCGATAATGTCTTTGCTGATAAACAGCCCCAGACCGGTGCTTCTGGATGATGCTTTTTCTTTGTCCAACCGCGCGAACTTTATGAAAAGTTTTTCCATTTTATCAGGCGAGAGTCCTTCGCCGTCATTCCATACCTCGAAAATATGGAACCCTTTATCAGCGCGATGGCCAAGCTTTATGCTACCTCCCTGTTTTCCATACTTCAACGCGTTATCCAAAAAGTTCTTGTATACGATCCGAAGGAGATCTTTGTCTCCGGTGACTATCAGCTTTTCAGTCAATGTGTTTTGAATGTCTACCCGTCTTTCGGAAATAACCGGCTGGAGTTCTTCGATTACCGGAGCAACCACATCGTTGAGAATATCCAGGTTCGCCGGGCTCAACTTTAATTCCCCCTTTTCAATTCTGGCAAGATCCAGATAGTTCCGCGTCATGCGAACGGCAGTATCAATATTTTTGGAGATGTTTTGGACGAGAGTTGCCTGGGGGCCATCGAGATTCCCGACCATTCCTGAATTCAATACCCGGGCGGATGTATACACAACGCCCAGTGTATTTTTTAACTCGTGAGAAACAAACCCAAGCATGTCCAGATAATTCCGGTTGGCCTTCTGAAGCGATATATTCATGTCTTCCAGATCCTGATTCGCCCTTTTCAGTTTCTCTTCGCGATCTTTTAAGCTCCCTGCCATATGGTTAAACGCAAGGGTCAAGTCGCGTATTTCATCATCTGTATCAGGTTCCTTTACTTTGAGATCCAGATTGCCTCTGGAAATCTTTCCTGCGGCTTCGGCCAGGCGGCCAATGGAGCCAGTCAGCCTTCTTGAAAACAAAAGCCCGACCAGCAAGACAAGTAATCCGGCACCGGCGGATAACAAGCCATAAAGCCGCCACAAGCCCCATTTTAAATCGTCATATCGCTTTGCTAAAACACCGACATAGAGAATGCCGATAACTTTACCTTCCATATCGTGAATGGGATCATATGCGCTCAGGTACCAGTCTTTTACGACAAAGGCCCTGTCATACCAGTTTAAATTATTTTCAAGCACCTTATCATACACATCCTGACTGACGCGTGTTCCAATCGCCCGGTTTCCGTTTAGCAATGTTACATTGGTGGCAATACGTGCATCCCACTGAAATATAGTAACCGTACCCAGATGGCGCCCTTCATACATTTTATTCTCAAAAACAATGGACCTGATTTTATCCACCAGCGCGTGGTTTCTATTCAAAAGCAATCCCGCGTATATCGTACCAATGGTTTTGCCGGTTTCATCCTGTACAGGAGCAGCAGCAATAAGCACCATGCCGGAAGTTTCGGCCGTTTTAGCCCGGACTTTTGCTTTGGGGGTTTCTTCGAAAACCATAAATGCCGTTTCTTCCAGATTGCCCCCCTCCGCTTTCAGGCGTGATGACGGAAGAACGGCAAATCCGGAAGTGGCTTTTCCTTTGATAGCTGCATTGACAAAAGGATCATTGAAAAGATAGTCACCGGTCGTGTAAGGCTCTCGGGCTCTGAGTATAACCTTCCCCTTGGTATCGGTGAGGGATAAGAAATCAAACCCGAATTGAATGCGGGCGGCCTCGAGTTCGGACCGATGCCATTGGGAACCCGGCTCCATGTAAGCAGCTTCGACCCGCTTTCCTGTGCCAAGCACATTTACAAAAAGATGCAGACGATCCAGTTCATTTTCTAAAACACTCCATGCGGAACCAAGATCCAAACTCACCCGCCTCTGGGCTTCATCAAGAATATTTAGATTGATAAGCCAGGTGCCGAAAAGCGCACAAAGAATACCAAACAGCACAATTACCAGAACAAAATTCAGGAAAATTCTCTTGGTAAGCCTGTTTTTCACTTGCAGTGTAACCTTTTTTATTTTGAACGTATCAGGAGTAATTGGTTCTTCAACTAAAGAGCAAAAGGCATACCATCTTTTCCAGCAGGAAGAATAACCAATAACATATTGTTATTATGTATAATACAAACATTTTGAATCTAAAACATATCTTGCATACGATGCCTTCATTGTCAGATTTTTTTTCAAATTGTAAAGTTTTGAACTCTTCGGTGGGCAGAGAATCCGGCCTGTTATATTATTCGCGCGTTTTCCCCGGCAACGGATGACCCAAGCCTGCCATCACCGTGTTTTTCTTCAGGTCGGGACACCTGAATCGGCCATTGAATTCGCCTTGGCATACAAGGGCCTATTTCTATACGCCGGTTCCAGCAGGCAGGTTTGTATCGATCTCAATTAATTTATGCTTTACATGCAATATTGCACTTTTCAATAAATCCCAAGGGGCGGTATCGTTCTTTGCTCGTGCGAAGCCCGGGGATGCCCAGGTCCTGCTCCTTGTTTACGACATCGACACCGTGAAGGGCTGACCGCCCGAAAAAATAGACCAGCGTTTGATAGGCGCCCCTCTCCCGTATGGCTTTTTCGAAATGAATATACGCCATATTGCGAAACATTCCGGCAATTGAAAAACCAATCATCATCCGATCACGATACACGGCTCCAATCCTGAGATTTAACGATTTACAATGCGTGACCGCTTTTTTAATTGCTTCGTTTTCTGTTGCGATAAAATCAGAAACAGGCCGGTTTGCCTTCTTCATGCGGTGCGTATAATCATCCATCCAAAGGTCTTGGAAATTACTTACCGCATCCACCATATCATGTGTCAAATCCTTATATTCCGGGTTGTTATTTAAAAAATACATCAGGTTCTGATGCTGGGTTCTCAACACAGCCCCCTCAAACAGATGATAGTCGGCATTATACAGATAATCAAAACTGTTTCTGTCTTTAATTATCGTGAGTTTATCTTTTGTTTCCGGTTTCAATTGATCCGTAAGAGTATACGGGACGCAGGTGAATCCCGAACACTCCGGCTCCATTTTTGCCCATTCAAGACATTCCAGGATAGTTTCATCCAGCAGATGATTCCCTACAGGCGGATACAAACTGAGTCCGCTGGGCCTTCGGGTAATGATAATGACGTTATCATGGAGCAGGCTGAGGCTGATCTGTCTGTTCGGGTTATCATACACAAGTAAATTTTCAAAGGTAACATCGCTTGGAATGATTTCCATTTTCTCCAGATACGACCGATATTCCAGACTATCCCCTATATCAATGCGTTTGGCATCAGGAAACCGGGGAATATTTTTGGGATCAAGAAACAGGACATGATATGGCCGTGCGTTGTATTCTTTTACAGTGTCTTCTGAAAAACCGATCTTTTTATAATAATCCAGATTTTCATATTCGAAAAAACATTCCACATAAAGCCGCTTAGTTTCTTTAAACGCAAAGGTTTTGGCGACTTCCACCAGACGTGTTCCAAACCCCTTTTCCCTGTCGTTTGAAGAAACAGACAAGATTCCTATAGCCAAAGACGGTAATGGATAGGCGGAATCCGGATCTCTTTTTTCAAGGATCAAGGAACCCTTCACCACTCCATTTTCCTTTACCACATAGCATCGACCCCCTTTTAAGGCCGAAACGATATACTCATCTGAATCCCAGTAAAAGTCGTTCACATCGATTCGAAGCAGCGCGTTTAACGCCTTTATCTGGTCAATATCACTGGCTGCTGCTTTTTCAACGTTAGCTATTTTAGAATTATCCATAAGGTCTCACGGGTTATAAGAAGATCGGGTAGTATATCCTTTCTGGTTGTGAAAAAGCAAGATGGGCACAGCAAGGAGACATCCGCCTAATGTTCTGTGCGCCGAAGCGCCTGACGCCTGTTGGCGTATTCCTGCCGCTGCACCATCATGCAGTTGAATTTGGCTTGACATGAAAAAGCAGGTTTTCTATGCTTTACCCTTAAAAAGCAAGTTCTTATCAAAGAAGCCGTTTCAGTTTGATGGGGTTTTAAAAAGCTCCAGTATCGCAACCTCTCTCGAAAGACTCGATGACTAAAAAAGGGTTTTATAATCCGGCCATTGGTGCTAAAGAAAGACAATGAATCTCCTGCCTAAAACCATTCGTATACAAATAATCATGGCATTTTTGGTGTGCTTTGTCTTTATGGCGGCCATTATTGCTGTGAATTATAAATATTTTAAAAGCCTATCCTCATCCATGCAGTTCTTTGAACTTGCAGAAGAACTCAAGAGCACAATTTTGGAAATGAGGCGTTATGAGAAAAATTATTTTTTATATCGCCAGGATTTTAATTTCGAAGAAAATCTTACCTATTCCAACCAGTTGGCCTTAACTTTGCATAGAGAAAAGGAAAACCTTTCAAAAACCATCGGTGATGGCAATTACGTAAATTTCGTTCAATCTGTCCAAAACTATATTACATTAATGGCCAAGCTGCACCAGGCACCGTGTGATCTGGTTGATTGTGTTTATTTGCAGGCTCAAATTCGGGGCATAGGGCAGAATTTACTTCTCCTGGCTGATCAATTGGTTGTTTCTGAAAGACGAGACATTGATAAGCTTTTCAAACAAATAATTCCCCTTCCCTTTATCAGCTTGCTGGCTCTTGTTATCCTGCTGGGATTTGTTTTCATATTTGTCGGCGAAAAGGTCATCCGACCGCTGGCGCGGATCACCCGGGAATCGGAAGCCGTTGGCCGGGGAGCTTTTCAGCGCATTACACCCTATGGTGATGCAAAAAATGAGATTCACCATTTGGTCAATACCATTAACCATATGATGGACGAACTGGAAAAAAGGCACGAGCAACTGATTCAATCCCGTAAAATCGCTTCTATCGGCACCCTTGCAGCGGGTATTGCACACGAGATGAACAACCCTGTCAATAATATATCTTTGATTATCGAAACCCTCATCGAAGATGAGGAGCTGTTGAGTGTGGAAGAACGCAGGAGGCTTTACCAGGAAGCCATGGATCAGGCTGATCGCACGAGTGAAATTGTGAAAAATCTGCTCGAATTTTCACGAGCCAGTCACCCAAAGGTGGAACGGATTAATCTGGAGGAGCTGATTAGTAAAACATCCCGTTTGATTCGAAACGAGTTAAAGCTGAAGAATATTACCTTCACCAGGCAGGCACTACCCGACCTCCCGGACGTTTTTTTGGATAGAGGCGGCTTGCAGCAGGTGTTACTAAATCTGTTCCTAAATGCCATCCATGCCATGGAAAATGGCGGTGAACTTAAAGTCGATATCGGATTTGCAGACCCACCCGTTGAAATTCGCATCGACATCAAAGATAATGGATGTGGCATACCGCCAGAGTACCTTGGCCAAATCTTTGATCCTTTTTTTACTACCAAAAAAGAAGGAGAAGGAACCGGGCTGGGTCTTTCCGTGAGCTATAATATTATCAAAAAGAACGGTGGCCGTTTGGAAGTGCAAAGTGAACCGGGGAAGGGAACATGCTTTTCTATTTTTCTGCCACTGGTACAAAACAATTTTCCCTGAAGTGAAAAATGGACCACTTCAAAATAGCTGTTATCGACGATGAAGCCATTGCTGGCCGTGAAATAAAACGAGGCCTTTCCGCGGAATCCTATGAAGTTGAAACTTTCCTCAATGCCACCTCCGCTTTGCACCGACTTGATCAGGTATCCTTTGACCTTTTTCTTTGCGATTTACGGCTGCCGGATCTCAGCGGCATGGATGTCCTCCGATCCGTTCGCACGCGCTGCCCACAAAGCGAAGTTATCATCATGACTGGATACAGTTCCATTGATTCAGCTATCGAAGCCATTCGTGACGGAGCGTTTCACTATATTACCAAACCGGTAAAGATGAATGAACTCCGACTGCTGGTACGCCGAGCCTTGGACAAAGTAATGCTCGTCCGCGAAAAAGAAGCGCTCAAGGAAGCACTTTTTTCCCAGAACCAGCCCGCAAAGATCATCGGAAACAGTAAGGCTATACGCGATGTCTTTAGGATGATAGAGAAGGTGGCTCCTTTGGACTGCACGGTTCTTATTCAGGGAGAGAGCGGAACCGGAAAAGAGATGGTGGCAAGGGCGTTGCACGAGCAAAGCCCTCGAAAACATCAGCCTTTTGTTTCTTTCAATTGCGGCGGCTTTACCGAGGAATTAATTGCCAATGAACTTTTCGGCCACGAAAAGGGCGCCTTTACCGGTGCTACAGAGGCCAAAATCGGACTGCTGGAAGCCGCTAACAAAGGCACCATATTCCTCGACGAAATCAGTCAAATGCCCATCAGCATGCAGGTCAAATTATTGCGGTTTGTTGAAGAACGCAGCTTATTACGCCTTGGTGGTGTAAAATCATTACAGGTGGATATACGCCTGGTCGCAGCTTCCAACCAAGATCTTAAAGCGATGGTTAAAGCTCAGGCGTTTCGTGAAGATCTTTATTACCGGCTGAATGTTGTCCTTATCTCTCTGCCGCCTCTACGGGAAAGGAGAGATGATATCCCTCTGCTGATCCGTCATTTCCTGCATAAATATCGACGCGCCTTTGGTAAGGCAATTAATGGCATTTCTGCGGATGTGCTGGATATCCTCAGGCAATACCCATTCCCCGGCAACGTACGTGAGTTGGAAAATATTATTGAACGCGCCGTAGCGTTATGTGATGAGCACGAAATATCTTCCCGCGACCTGCCTTCTGATCTCAAGACACTTTCGATCCGCAGTTTTGATGATAAGACTTATGTATCATTGGAAGATAAGGAAAAGCAGTATATTCAGGAGGTTTTGATCAAAACCAATTATCAAAAGGGACTTGCCGCTGAAATCCTTGGGCTACCGCGTACCTCTCTGTGGCGAAAAATGAAGCGCTACGGTTTGACATAACCACCTGATTCCTCCCCTTATTCGTGCTTCTTCATTGGATTACCTCTGATGTGCCATTCTGAAACATCAAGTATAACAGAATAATATCATTATATATTTTTAACATATGTTCTACCAAGACAGAGCCTGAATGTATCAATATGAAACATAACAGGCATGACCCGTCAAAGGCTTTGCCTTATTTCATATTGATATTACTGATAAAATTAAATCTGGCATGGGTTTTGATATGCTCGTTAATGGATTACACCACACTTGAGCAATGAGGAAGAATCAGAGATGCTTCAGAAAGGAATTCTGGTTCTCTTAGAACCATCTATAATGAATTTGAAATGCATGCACTATGCATTGTCATTGGCCGAACGGCTTGATGCACAGGTCTGTATATTTCAGCAGGCAGCCGCTGCAGCCGCCAAAGATCTGATGTCTGTCTGGCTGAATGAGGCGTTAAAGGATCTGATTAACAGCGCACGCCGGGCAGGATTAACCATTTCCCATTATATTGCCGACGGTGAGCTACAAGAGGAAATTCTCGGCCTGGTCAAGACCGAAGGTATTGATGTCATCGTCTTTGATGCTGAAGACAAGAGTTATGAACCGCTTCTTCACCAGCTTAAATCAATGATTACAGGCCAAATTATACAAGTTAAGGAGAAAGATCATATCAGCTATCTATAGGAGGGTAAAATAAAATGGCAATTGTATTAATCTCCAGCAATTTTCAGGCTGGCCGGGAGGACTTGGCTCAGGCGTTATCCCGGAAAACAGGCTGGCCGATGCTGGGCCGCGAAACAATGATCGATCTTGCGCGCGAACAGGGGATTAAAATCGGCAGGCTCGAAATCTCAATGATTAAGGGGCCGGTATTGTCCGACAGATTGGCCAGGGAAAAAGAACTGTATATTTCTTTTATCACATCCGTCCTGTGCGAGAAAGCCCGCCAGGGCAATTTGATTTATCATGGCCGGGCCGGGCACCTTCTTTTACCAGGAGTTAGCCACAGACTAAGGGTGGGGCTAACCGCTCCGTATGAGGATAGAGTCCGCCGGACAGCTCAATTATTACACCTGACACCGGAAAAGGCCGATGCATATCTCGCTCAACTGGATGAAGATACTGAAAAATGGATACATTATGTTCATCGGGCAAACGGATATGATCCCAGATATTTTGACGCTTTTTTTAATCTGGAAAACATGGGTTTATCTAATATTGCCGGAATGTTATGCACCATGGCAGAACTTCCGGATTACCAGCCCAACCCAGCCAGCATGAAGCTGATAGACGACCTTTATCTGTCCTCGCAGGCCAAAATACGCTTGTCGCTGGATGAACGAACGTCTGAAGTTGATCTTCAGGTACAGACAAACGATGGCGTTGTCACGGTAACATATCCTCCCCATCAAGAGCAAATCCACGAGCATATTCTCCGTGTGCTAACCGATTTGGATGGCTGCAGGGAAATTCAGTGTACAATGGCTGAGACCAACATCTTATGGGTCCAGGAACGGTTCGAGGCTGAGTCGGATAATTTCCAGCAAATTACACATCTGGCTCAACGCTGGGGGGCAGCGGTTGAATTGCTGCGG
>JAABPS010000007.1 GCA_011391835.1 Desulfobacteraceae bacterium | reverse complement strand
AACATCTCCCCCAACACCCCAAATATCATAGAGGGCCACCGGTTCATCCAATGGGAAGAAAGCGTATATCCTCCAACAACTGTTTCAATGCCGGAAAAACCGCTGCGGGTTAACAGCCGTTCAATGGTCTGCTTTGAAAAATCATATAAGTGATAAGGAGTATGATACAGGTCAAGGCACCCCGACAAGGGGCCGAGAAGTTTTACGATCGGTGTTGTGTGAGGCCAGCGGATCAGGACAAGACCGCCCGGCCTGAGTATCCGTTTGACTTCATTTAAAACAGTTGCGGGGTCAGCCATGTGCTCGATCACATAAAAAAGCGTGACCGCATCAAAATAGCCTTCAGGCAGGTTGAGTGTTTCCAATGGCTTTGAATATACATCGATGTGATACTGATCCCTTGCATATTGCTGCCCGCATGCGGATATCTCAATGCCGGCAACTTCCCAGTGAAGCTGTTTCATGGCATTTAAAAAGAAGCCGAATCCGCAGCCAATATCCAGAATTCGGCCATGTCCGAGGTTTGTGTGAGATCGGATCATCCTGACAGATGTGTCAATCACCGGCTGCATCATCATTTCCCATTGTTTTATTTTCCGGGTATCCGTGGGAAGGTAGGTGTCATAATTGTTCAGCACTCCTCGTCTGGATGGTTTAGGATGGATACAAACAAGCCCGCAGGTATTGCACTGACGATACTGCCACGTGCCCCTGCGGTGAATAATGGTAGAAGGGCTGGAGCCGCATAAAAGACAGTCAGCCATTGGGCTATCGTGATGTTGAAATTGGTTCATGGCGTTGATGAAGTTTTAATATCGGGGCGAGTACCGTTATTGTAAAAATAAAACAGGATGAAACGCCGAAAGTTGCCAGAAGTCCCATGCTGACAAAGATATGATATTTTGCAAGGGCCAGGGAGCCAAATCCGCAAATGGTTGTAAGGGATGTTAAAAATATGGAAACGCCCGTGGACTGCAGCGTTTCCCCCACATTCCCCGTTTCCTGATATCTTTTATAAACATGGATGCCATCGTCCACGCCAATGCCAACCAGCATGGGCAACACAATAAAGTTAAAAACGTTTAATCGGATGCCCATCCAGCCCATGAGACCAGCGGTTGAAAGCAGCCCCATGGCCGTTGGCAGCAATACCAGCAGAAGGGATGACATGCTTCTCAAGAAAAAGAGCAGTATGATAATCACCAGCAGTACCGCTATCCCCAGGGTAATGCGCAGCTCTTTACGGGCTTCCACAGCAAATTCGTTGATTGCCAGGCGCGGGCTGACAACGATATAGTCAGGAAATGTTCCCATGACTTTTTTCTGCACGATGACTGCCTCCTCCGGGCCTGCTGCCAGCGACCATGTGATTCCCTGGATGGAATTATTTTCACAGATAAAGAATCGATGAAACATTTCCGGAAAACGAGACAGACCCTCGCAGTTTCTGTTGCGAACAGTGTTCACGCTGTTTGCTGCTGCAGACGCGCGGGTGCCAGACAACGCCTCTAAAAATCGGTACTGGTGCGTAAAGTCCTTCAGATTCAGACCATAGGTGTTAAACATGCGGCCGATATCTTCCATATCAATTTCCTGAATACGCAATGGGTCGGGAGATGAGAATTTACTTAACGACGTCCAGGACGAGACGATTCCCGATTGATGAAGCCCTTCCATTTCCCTGTCAATCGATAGCCCTTTGATCCATAATTCCTTTATATCTTCGGCCTGCCAGGAGATCAGCACATATTCTCCTTTGGCGCCAAAGGAAGTGAACAGATCTTCCTGGACATCCACAGCCTCTATTCCTTTTGGTTTCATGGATAGAGGATCTGTTTCGAATTCCAGCTTCATAATACCCAGGAGGGAAACAGCAAAAAAAATCAGGGAAACGGCAAGCACCCTTTTTGGGTATGCATTAACGAATTGGCCGACTTTGTCCATACAGAGTTTTTTTGAAGGCCGGATGAGCCATTTACTGGAATAGGGTTCAATCCATACCATCCAAGCAGGCAGGACCCAAATGGTTGAAACAAGACAAAAGAAAAGACCCAGTACGACCAGCCAGCCTATTTGAAGGAGAATGGGATTGTCGGCAAATGACAATCCGAAAAACGCAGCCAGAGTGGTTAATCCGCAGGCAAGAACTGCTGAGCCTGTTTTGAAAATCGATTTTTCGATGGCGAGTACTTTGCTGCGTCCGCTTTGTCTTTCCGCTGTATAGCGGTCATAAATATGAATGGCAAAATCAATACCCAGACCGAGAATGACGGTTGCAAACGCTGTGGCAAGTATGTGGATTCTGTCAAATATCACCGCCATGGTGCCAAGGGCGAGCTGGAGGCCTGCGCCCAGAGGGAGCAGCACAAAAATAAGAACCATGGCATTGCGATAAACAAGGTAGAATAACGCAGCGATCCCCAGCGCTGAACCGATCACGCACCCCAGAATATCTCCCCGAATGAGGGACTCCTCCTGTGCTGCCACAGCATAACCGCCGGTAATGCCGATGGCCAGATCCGGATAGGTTTTACGGACACCGTCTATTTGGTCGAGAAGCGTGACAGCATCATCACGATGTTGAACGCTGTCCGCCGGGGTTGCGATGATCAGCAGGGATTGCTTATCGGACGACATGAGGAATGGCCCTGGATCAAACACAAGACCGCCATGCAGAGTCGAAAGCTTTTCAACCATGAACTGCCTCATGTTTAATGGATCAATGGCGGCGATGTGAGCCAGTTGCTCAGCGCCGGGCATCGCGAAATACGTCAATGACTTTTTCAGCTCTTTTTCAAGAGCATCTGTTGAAGAGAGCATGTCTTCCAGCCGCTGAAGATCCTGATCCGTTAAAAACAGTTCCGGTGTATTCAAAAACTGAATTAAAAGCTCTTCCGTATCATTTAGACTGACTGCATCTAATTTTCTGAAAGTAACCTGGGCAAAGGCAGGCTGTCCCTTGATGACAATACCGCGCAGATCATTAGAAAACTTTTCCGCTGATGGTATGAGCGTATCCGGATGTGCAGGGTTTTTTAACAATACATAAATGCGATTTTGACCGGACGAAGTCTTCAGTGTGTGGGCAAGCACCTGAAATGTTCGGTTGTGAAGAGGGAGGGCTTTAAAAATATCCTTCTCAAAATCAATCAGCCCGGTCATGCCAAAGGCCGTGAGGAAGAGCAGGGAAAACGTGATGAGGATGATGCCCGGCCGATTGGCAATGATTTTAATAATTCTATTTTTCATATCACTTTCAGTTTGAAATCGGGATGATAAGGTTTTCCTGATTGCTTTTCAATAATTCTTAACACTAAATGGGCGGGCTCGGGGGCCTGCCCCTACTGGTCGCTCGTTACTCGTCACTATTTGCTCATTAAAATGGTTTTGATAAATTCCGCGGCTTCAAAGAAATCAATCTTGATGCCACCTGGCAAAACAGTCTTCCCTGCCAGGGGTGCTTTCCGCATTTTTCAGGATTGGGATGGATAAAGCAGAACTTTCGGCATTTGATAGCCTGCATCCGTTGGGCAAAGTCCTGGTAAGGGTTTTTCTCATCCAGCGGCTCTTCAAAGTAATCAGGTATATAGTATCCAAAGCTGGTAAATGTATCATTTCCCCCTGTTCCATGCGCCTGGTAAAAATCATTAAATGAACGGCGATTTGTGATAATCCCAAACCGCTCCGGCTCCAGAAACCAGGGCGCGCCGGGTTCGATTTCAATGGAAAGCGTCCGGATGGCACGGACACAGCGAAATCGTTTAACAATCTCTCGTTGCAAGGCAATGGTTTCTTCCAAACGCCTTATATTTTCTCCAGGCAGCCCATAGGTAAAAAAGATTTCCGTGGGTATGCCCATTCTATTCATTGTATTCAACTTGTCAAACAGGGCCGCTGTACTGAACCCCGGCCCCTTGTGTTTTAAACGCAGATGTTCGTTACCGCATTCCGGAGACAGGGTAATGAGCGAATGTTTACCTGGAAATGCTTTCTTAAAGCAAGAGAGGAATTTGTCTGAAGGCAGTGCATTGGCTTCAAACATCCAATCGACTGTAATGTTTTCTCTATGGATACGATCCCAGAGTTCAATAAAATATTCCTGCGTGGTTGGTTCCGGATCCATGCAGGAGTGCATCATACCATATCCCGCCCTTATTGCATCCTTGACAGTTTTGATGACACTCTCATGATTTCGGTAGATAAAGCCCTTCAGACCGTTTATCAGGCGCTGTTGCGGTATCTGAGAGCCACCGCACCAGGTGCAGTTAAAGGGGCAGCCCCTTCCAATGGCGATGGGGAATAAAGGGGCACCGAGGGAAAACATCCTGGCGTTTCGTTCTTTGGTAAATCCTTTGGCAAAAAAAAAGGGCTGGCCCACATATTTTACATAGCAATCCGCATGGCGGATTAACGAAAAATTGCTGTAGTTCAGATCACTGATCATCTTGGCATCTGCTGTGTATTCCATCCTGTTTATTCGGGTGAAGGTTTTATCTCTCCATGTCAGATTGGGCACCTTATCCAGCGGGGCGTTATCTTTCAGGGCTTGAAGTAAATGAAGCGCAGGCTGTTCCCCATGCCCGCGGATGACCGCATCAATCATGGGGAAATCACGGATAATTTCCTCATGAAAAAAAGAAGCCGTATCTCCGCCGGCAAATATGAATATGTCGTTTCGAACCTCTTTGATTCGCCTGGCCACTTCGATAGCATCATAGGCCTGATGATGCCAGTGGATGGATATGCCAACCGCTTTTATGTCAGGTTTATTCAAAACAAGCTCTGCCGCCTGAAAGTTGCGGTTTTCAATCCATTCCACGCCCAGGTGCACAATTTCAACGGAATGGCCGTTTCTTTCCAGAAAATCCCCTATAGCCAGAAGACCCATGGGCATATAGTTGAGCCAGATGAAATCGCCAATGGGCTTATAAAAATTATTAAATTTTGGAACGTGTAACAGGAGGGTTTTCATTACAAAAAATATCTGCTCCGGTTGTATTGATTTGAAAAATTATTTGTCATGTTTTTAGCTTAGGTATGGACGGTTTTCAATTCCTTTCTAATTCTTCATGCGAACTTTTAAAAAAGAATTTGATTTCTTGACTAAATAGCTTAAGTATAATATCTGGCGTTGTTTGATAAGGCGGCTGTTTCACAAAAAGACAGAGCCTTTGTTGCACTGAATATTATTATAAAATAATAGGTTATATGGTTCTTATGTGAACAATTATGGAGAGACGACATGAATAGCAAAAAGATAATTGCGGGAATCCTGGTTATGGCAATCGGCTTATTTCTATCCGGTTGTGCCACCTCACCCGACTCGGCAGCCAATAGCGCATCATTTAAAAGTTTTAAAGATTATAACTATCCGAGTAATAGTTTTAATATAAAAGAATATAAGGCAGGGATGACGAAAGGGGGCCATAACCTGTTGATCTGGCAGGATCCTTCAGCGAACCTTTCCAGATATAAAAGCGTTAATGTGACCTATTTTGACGGGAAGCTGCTGCCGGAACAGAGTCAATTCTCCTATTTGCCATTTATAAAACGGTTTAACCTGGATTTTACTCAGTCGTTACGAATACCAAAGGATGATCCCAGGGGTCTTCGAATAGAAGGCGCAATAGTGGAGTGCAATCCCGGCAGCCGGGCAGCCAGAGCATGGGTTGGCATGGGGGCCGGCAAGGCTGCGGGCGGAGTGGTCTGTGAAATGTATGAACCGGGCGCTTCAAAGCCTGTTATTCGGATATATACGCGCGATACGGCATCGGGCGGCGCCTGGGGCGGGGACTCGACGTCCACACTGAATCATATCCTTTCAGTACTTGCCACACGGCTGAGCGCGAAAATAGAAGAAACAGTTGGCAAGTAGATGTTAGGAGGGAAGTTGAACGTGGACAGAGAATCATTAAAATCTGAACTGAAACATCTCATTATTGAAACACTGCATCTGGAAGAAATCCAGGCCAGTGATATTGAAGACAGTGCGCCTCTTTTTGGCGAGGGCCTGGGGCTTGACTCCATTGATGCACTGGAACTTGTTGTTGCGCTGGAAAAGTCGTACAATGTAATCATCGAAGATGAAGAGGTCGGCAAAAAAGCCTTTGCTTCCATTGACGCTCTGGCGGATTTTGTGTTGGGGAAAAAGGCAAATTAGTTTGGTTCAGTGCTAAACGATTAAAGGATGATACATGAAACATTTCAAATTGCCTAAATTTTTATCCAGCAGGTTGATTGGACTGGCGGGCAACTTGTCTAAAAAAAATTTGATCCGAACCGTTCATCTTTTTGAAAAGCTGGCATCGATTCAATATCACAGCCAGGGAATAAACGGTGCTATAAAACTGATCCAGGAGGATCACCCGGGCATTGAAGCGGTTCGAAGGATCCTCCGGCAGGCCAACCCGAAAGCCCGGTCTGCCATACTGAACAATTTCATTCTTGGATCCATATTTTTTGGATATAAAAAGCGGCTGAATTTTTATCATCAGCATGGTGCAGCGCCGCCCGGGGCGCTGATGATCAGCCCCACCCTTCGGTGTAACCTGAAATGTTACGGCTGTTATGCCGGAACCCATGAGCATAAAGAGGAACTCACCTTTGATGAGGTGGATCAGATATTATCGGACGCTTACGCTGCTGGCACAAATCTTATTATCATTTTAGGCGGTGAGCCGTTCATGGTGCCATGGCTCTTGGATATTGTCCAGAAGCACCATCGGATGGCATTTATGATCTACACCAACGGTCTTTTGATTAATGACGACAAAATTAAAAGGCTGGTTGAAATGGGAAACGCGGGTATTGCCATTGGTTTAGACGGACTCAAAGAAGACACAGACGACCGGAAAGGCTCTGGCACATTTGACAAAGCCATGGAAACCATGCGCAAATTAAGAGATGCAGGAGTCATTGTGGGATTTTCAGCCATGACCAGCCGCAAGAATTTTGATGTGCTTCACTCAGAGGCATTTTTTGATACCATGATTGAAAATGGCGCCGGATTTGGATGGCTAACCATTGCCCTTCCACAGGGAAGAGCCTCCACACAAGCTGATTTGATGCCCACAGCTGAACAAAAAGCACAAATCCGCGGTTTGATCCAAAAGCTCAAACGAACAAAATCTATCCTGATCATTGACTTTCTGACCGATACCTATATGACCGAAGGCTGTGGTGCCGGGCGGGTGATGTGGCATATCAATGCCAATGGTGATGCGGAACCCTGCGTTCTGATGCCGTTTGCTGCGGATAATATCCGTGAAAAAAGCTTTCCGGAAATTATCCGCTCCGATTTTTTTAAAGGGATTCGAGGTATTCACCAGCGGCATTGCAAAGAACCGCAGACCTGCATGATGACTTTCCAACCCAAAGAGGTTCTGGATGTCATCAAACAATGCGGCGCCAGGGAAACATCCATAGGCACCATGGAAGCGCTGAATGAACTGGCTAAAAAACAAGAATAAAAAACATGTTCTACTTATTTCCCCGAATCAGAAAAACGCTGTTACATCCAATGATGCGGTTTTTCCCTTTCCTTTCTTAAGCCTTCCCCTGATTGCAGCGGAGATTCCTCCAGGGTATTCAGTTCAAATTATCGATGAACGAATCACCCGGGCCAGCGGAAAAGAAAAAGCAGATATTGTCTTTATTACATCTCTGACCACCACTGCTTACCGGACCTATGAACTGGCGGATATCTTTCGAAGCCGCGGAATTCCTGTTGTACTGGGGGGTGTCCATGTTTCCATTCTGGTTGACGAAGCATCTATGCATGCGACCTCTGTAGTTGTGGGCGAAGCTGAAGGATTGATTAAACCGCTGCTATCTGATTTTGAGTCGAATGATCTGAAGCCGGTTTATAAAGCCGCATCCCAGATATCTCTCGACACCATACCCTTTCCTGAACTGCAGCTTTTGAACTGGCGGCACCGTTTCTTCATGTCACCGATTCAAACAGGTCGCGGGTGTGCATATAATTGCGATTTTTGCCTGGTACCGAACATATCCGGGCGAAAACTCCGCCTGAAATCCATTGAAACAGTGGAAAAAGAACTCAACCACTTAAGCAGTTTCAAATCACACCGGTTATTTGTTGTGGATGATAATTTTCTCATGAAAAAGGAACGGGCCGTGTCGATTATGAACCTGTTTCAAAAATACGGATATCAGTGGATGGGTTTTTCGAATCTATCCATCAGCAAAGACGACTCATTTTTAAAAAAACTTCAGGATAGCGGATGCATTTCATTATTTATAGGATTTGAGTCCTTAAATGCCGAAGACTATTTATTAAAGAATCAGTCGTATGGTACTGTGGATTCCATGCGTGAGGCTGTATCACGGATTCATGCGCACGGGATAGGTATCCAGGGTTCGTTTATCTTCGGTTTTGATACGGATACGGTTAATGTATTTCAGGAAACAGCGGCCTTTATTCAGGAAACGGGCATTGAACTGCCGCATATCAGCATTCTGACGCCTTTCCCCGGAACACCGTTATTTGACACAATGGAGAAAGAAAACCGGATCCTTCACCGAGACTGGTCTAAATATGATCTGAGCCATGTGGTCTTTCAGCCGAAAAACATGACGGTCGAAGAACTTCAGCAGGGGTATTCATGGGCGCTGAAATATCTGGCATCACCCACATCCATCTTTTCCAGATTAAAGAACCGTCCCGGCTTTTCATTTCATTTCCTTATTTCCAATTTTTCCCTGCACAGGTCTCAAACCCGTCTGGCCTGCTCTCTGTGGAATCCGGCTGTACAGCAATCCTTTCAGGAGAGGAATTTATGTCTGTGCTGAGCCTTATCGGAATTGTTTTTGCCTCCTATCTGGCTGCGGGCCGTGTGGGCGTGGTTGCGGCGTGTCTGATTGCCGGTATTAAACCATACCAAATATTTCTGATGGTTATTTTCATTGACCTGTTTCAGATACCTGTTTACGGAATTATTTTAGAAAAATCCCGATGGCATAAGATTCTGCCCAAACGTCTTCAAAAATGGGCTCAGCATCGGTCTCAGAAAATTCAAAGCCGGATGGAGGCAAGCCCTTTATGGAGGCGGATATCCCGATTTCAGCCCGCAGCCATTGTGGCTGTATCATTGCTTCCCTTTCGCGGATTTGGCATTTTCTCCGCATGTATCCTTTCGTTCATGCTCAATTTGAACCGGATATTTGCTACACTATTAATTATGTCCGGCTCTTTTATTGGAACGCTATTGTCGATCCTGGTGTTTTACTTTCCTGCGAGGTGGATTGATGCCCTATTTGCATAGGATACCGGAAGGACAGGAAGTGGATGAAAATGCGCTCACGGTTTTTTCACGCGTGGCGCGCTGGGGAGGATACGCTGCCGCCCGGCGGGTTCAGAAAATTCTTGGTTCGCATCTGGCGTCCGGTATGAACGTACTTGATATCGGCACCGGGCCGGCATCCATACCCCTCTACTTGAAACGGTTTTTCCCGGAGGCCGATTTTACAGGACTGGACATATCTGCCGGCATGCTGAACAAAGCGGCAGAAAACAGAAAAATACTAAACATAAAAATCCATCTGTTGGCCGGAGACGGTAAATGCCTTCCCATTGGCTCCCGCTCCATAGATATTATCACTTCCTTTTTTGCGCTGCATCACATGGAACAGCCCGGGGATTTTTTTAGGGAGATCGACCGCGTGCTTAAACCCGGTGGTGTATTTCTGTGCATTGATTTCCGGCGGGATATGCCCCGATTCATGTATCATACACTCAACTTCGTGTGGCAATGCGTTTTTTTCTTTACGAGCGGCCGCCTGGGCATCCGGAATTCTATTCAGGCCGCATGGAGATCTGTTGAAATAAAAAACATTTTGATGTTAAATAATCTGAACGGGTTTACCATTCATGTGAATCCAATGGAGATGTGGATCGTTAAAGGATTGAAAGCGCTGGCGGTGTAATATGAAAAAAGGAATAGTTGCCTGTTTCGTCGTGTGGATGATTGCCTCTTTTATTCCCGTGCACCTGCTGGCGGGCGGCGAGAAGATGCGCCTGCTCAGTCCGGCAGAAAGGGAAGATTTAATGAACCGTTTGAAGACAATTCAGGCAGGAATCAGAACATTTGAAGCAGGTTTTGTTGAAGAGAGAACCCTTAAAGCATTGCCGTCACCCCTTGTCTATGAAGGGACGATCTATTATGACCGGAATCATCTATTTTTTATGAAATATCACCGCCCTGTTCAGTCTATTTTACGCGTCCAGGGAAACGAGGCCATGATCTACGTTATCGGAAGCGGTACGGCTGATATAGCCGATATTTCAACAGATAAAGGGACGCCCGCACATCCGGATATCTTTAACTGGGATCCGAGCAGCTTTAAGGGAAAGATATATTCAGACACCCATGGCTTCTGGTTTAAGGAGACCCAGCAAAAACAAGGCGCTCCACAGGTGAGTATTTTTCTGGATAAAAAAACCCTTCTGGTCAATCATTTCAGCATCAGCGGTGAAAACGGAGATATAACGAAGATTGTTTTTACAGATAAAAAAATGAACCAGCCGTTGCCGCCCGGCATCCTGAATTTTTCCCTGCCCAGAGGAACAAAATTAAACCGGTTGAGCCCGCCATGATACGCCCAACGAGTAAGCCCGCATGTGTACGAATTACAGGCCTGGGCGCTGTCACCCCGTATGGAAACACGGTTGCGGATTTTTGGAAATCCGTTGCTGCAGGAAAGGATGCTTTTACACACATCCATCTTTTTCCTGTTGAAGGTCATCGAACTCATATGGCAGCCGGAATTGACGGGAAGCATTTTTTCAAACCAGTACGCTCTGACGAAAAAACCCTGTCCAGAGCCGATTCCATGGCATTAGCAGCAGCAGCCGAAGCACTGAAACATTCAGGTCTTTTGGATCCGGAAACCCGCAGTATTTTTTATCCGGAACGAACGGGGATTATTGTGGGAACTGCGGCCGGCGGAATTTTGGGTCTGGAAGAGTTTTTCAGGAAACGCCACTTAAAACAGCGGATTGCTTCTGCCCCGTCGTTATTATCCTCTTTTTGTCTTTCCGCCATCGCAACGAACATCGCACGTGAGTTTTCAATGCCAGGGCCGCGGATGACAGTGGCCACGGTATGCTCTTCCAGCGGGCTGGCATTGGCCGCAGGAAAAGAACTCATTGAATCGGATGAGGCCGACTATGTCCTGGTGGTCGGAGTTGAAACTTTATCTGAGGTGACGCACGCAGGGTTTAATATTCTGCGGTCTGTAGCTCCAGAGAAATGTCAGCCCTTTGATACGCATCGAAAGGGTCTCATTCTTGGAGAAGGCGCGGGAGCTATGGTTCTGGAAAAAACGAACATCCGCCATAGAAGCAGTATTGCTTCCATTGCGTATTTGAATGGATACGGGCTCATGACAGACCTTCATCATTTTACGGCGCCGCATCCTGAGGGTGAAGCCATTTCGGAGACCATGGATATGGCCTTAAAAGATGCGGGACTTGAACCCAATGAAATAGAGTACGTGAATGCACATGGAACCGGCACGGTGTTAAATGATATTGCGGAAACAAAGGGAATAAAAAAGACATTTGGTTCTCACGCGGAAAAAATATCCATATCATCGATCAAATCAACCATCGGGCATACACTTGGGGCTGCAAGCATCATTGAAGCCATTGCCACAGTCCTGAGCCTGAACTCTGATTTAGTGCCTCCCACTGCAAATCTAACGACACCCGATCCGGAATGCAACCTGGATTATACACCTCTGGTGGCAAAAAAAAGAAACCTCAGAAGTGCCATATCCAATTCTTTTGCATTTGGGGGAAGTAATATCTCGCTTGTTTTTCAGAAGAGTCCTGTACGCCATTTGGATGATCCATGCAATGCGCAGACCCATCCACGCCCTGTTATTACAGGTATCGGTGTGGTCACGCCTCTGGGTGTTGGGCAGAAGGCATTTGTGAAGTCTATTCACGACAAGACAAATGGAATGGTATCTTTGGAAGCGATGGGAGATGAATGGGAAGGATTTACAGGAGGGCTTGTGGACATGGCCTGCGTCCGGGAGAGAATACCGGTAAAATTACGCCGCCGCCTGAACAAACAGGGCACATTTCTTTTTGCATCCATGGACGAAGCAATACAGGATGCAGGACTTGGCGACCAAATGGACGACCAGACCGCTTATGTGTATGGTTCAGCGTTCGGGTGCTCGGAAAATGTTCATCGCTTTTACACCCAGCTCCTTGAAGAGGGTCCGAAATCCACATCCCCGCAGGAATTTAATTTTTCTGTTACTAATGCGCCGCCGTCGCTGGTATCTCAGATGATGAGGCAAAAGGGCCCTATATGGGTTGTAGTGACAGATGAAGCGTCCTGGGATATCAGCCTTCACTGGGGCGCAATGCTGATCCAGAAAGGCAAGGCAAGCCGTGTGATCGTCAGTGCTGCTGAAGAAATAAGCAGCTCTGTACTGGCTATCCATCATGAGCTCGGCATGTTAAAAAAGGATGCCCACAGCGGGCTGATTCTGGGTGAAGGGGCCGTCAGCATGGTACTCGAATCCGATCAATCCGCTGCTCAGAGAGGTGCAAAAGTTTACGGTACTATAACCGGGTGGAGTACGGTGAACGATACGTCATGCGGGCCCCAGGATTATTCACAAAACGGGGATCATCTTTTACGAGCTGCTTTTGATTGCATGAAAAAGGGTGAACATACGGATTCGGGTGTGTTATGCATGAGCCCTGAAAATGGGATTCAGCCTGTTGAATCTTCGTTGGATCAGGTCTATGAAAGTCTAAAAGGAATAAGGGGTAACGAGTTAAAAAAAATTTGTTTCAAAAAACTCGTTGGTGAATCCGGCGTTTCAGGTGGGATGGGACTGGCTGCAGGACTACTTAGCAATATAGTACAGCCAGGGTATAATATCCTCGTGCTTACAAGCGCCAGAGGTGGGATACATACGGCATCTCTTATACGTCCTGCGATAATGCCTGCGAAATGATAGATACTTTTTAGGGATTATTTCCAATTGGTTTGACAAAGGCTGTCACTAAATGGGGAGTTCATCAAAAACGTACGACACCATCATCATCGGGGGCGGGCTTGCGGGACTGAGCTGTGCGGCCCTGCTGGCCAAGTCCGGCCAAAAAATTATTTTGCTGGAAAAAAACCGGCACCTTGGAGGATACGCTGCCAGTTATGACGTAAAAGGTCACCGGTTTGATATTGCCATCCAGGCCATCGGCGGGTGCGATCCAAATGGCGCTGTATTCAGGCTTCTGGAAACGTTAAATATCACGCACAGGGTTCGATTCTTGCCGTGTGAACCTGCCAGAGTCTATTTTTTTAATGAATCAAATACTCCCTGGGAGCAATCTGGATTTTTGGAAAGAGTGCTTCAGTCATTGTGCAGTCGGTTTCCTGATAACAAAAATGCAATCATAACATGTTATGATATATGGTCTGGGATAATGAATGAGCTTGGAAGAATCGCATTGCCAAACTCATCCATGGCTGCTTTTGGATTTGCAACATCCTATCCGCTGCTTGCAACCTATAGCGATTATACCGTGAAACAATTTTTAGATGAACTTAACATTCCGGAAGAATTGCAGATGCTCATAACTGCCCGTTCAGGATATTGCATGCTCAAACCGGATCAGCTCTCTCTCATCGGCTTTGCCTGTACAGAAATGACGTACAGTAATGGTGCATGGATGGTCGAAGGAGGAATTAAACAACTGGTCAACGCCATTGGCGAGTCTGTTATAACCAACGGCGGCAGGATTGAGAGAAGTTCAAACGTCATCCGGATTCAAACAAAAGAGGGGTGTGTGGATGGCGTTGCCACCCAGGACGGGAAAACCCTGTCATCAAAAAGAGTCGTGGTGGCAGCAGCTGCCGGGCCTGCTCTCAACCAGTGGCTGGACAGCCCGCATCTTCTGCCCGTTCGGTATAGGAAGAAATTGGCCTCACTGAAACCAACAGGCTCTTATTATATCGCATATTACCGTGCCCACCCAAAGGCAGTCAGCGGATTGTATCCCAATATGGAAGTGCGCTTAACAGATCAAGACCATACGCACCCGCGGACATCGGACGTTTTTTATCTTATGGTTCCATCTCTGATTGACCCTTCAGCAGCGCCATCAGACAGCCATTGTATTTGCCTGAGCATTCCCTGTCCAACAGATATTCAACCAGATGCCGCAGGCCGGCGAGCCTGCCGGGCGTTTATGGAAACAAAAGCGGCAGAACGGTTTCCACAGCTCAAAGGAGAACTGGATTATCTTTTTGAGCTGGGGCCGTTTCACCTTGCGGCCATGAGCGGCAACCCAATGGGGTCTGCGTATGGCTGGGCACATATACCGGCGCAATCCGGGATAAAAAGATTAAACATTAAAACACCGGTTCCCGGGCTTTATCTCGCAGGGCACTGGTCCATGCCTGGGGGCGGGATCCCCGGAGTCATCACATCCGGTCAACTCTGCGCGCAGGCGATCTTACAGGATGGCCTGGATTAAGCCAATGGATACAAAGAAAAAAATATTACTGATTTCTCCGGCCCGGCAGAGGGAAAAGAATGAAGACTTTGTGTTTAAAATGCCTTTTTTGAACCTTCCCTACCTGGCGGCTGTTACCCCTGCTGTTTACGATGTTGCAATTGTTGACGAAGAACATGAACAGGTAAACTTCGAGGCCGACGTATCGCTGGTGGCGCTGAGCGCCCAGACCCCTGTGGCGCCGCGGGCTTATCAGATTGCCAGGAAATTTAAATCGCGCGGTATTCCTGTGGTGATGGGAGGCGTTCACGCATCAACGCTTCCTGACGAAGCGCTGGAGCATGTGGACGCAGTCATCATTGGAGAAGGTGAATTCGTATGGAAGCATGTGCTTGAGGATTTTGAAAAGGGTGAGTTAAAGCCGGTTTATACCAGCGGAACCGATTATGATCTGGCCGGTCTTTCCTGGCCCAGGCGCGATCTCTTAAACCCCCGTTTTTACATTCCGCTGACCATGCTGGAGACAACCCGCGGCTGTCCGCATAAATGTGATTTTTGCGGTGTTTCCCGTTTTTTTGGCCATCATTATCGGAAACGGCCTCTGGGAGATGTTGTCAGTGAAATCCAGTCTATTTTCGGCAAAGGATTTAGGCACAGGTTCAATCGTATGCTTTCAAAATTCGGTATAGATCTGCCTTATTTTATTGAACGCAGGCTTATTTACTTTATCGACAGCAATTTTGCCGCTGACCAGGCATATACACGAGCGCTCATGGAAGCCCTGGAAGAACTTGATGTATTATGGTGGGGCCATACAACGGTCGATATTGCAAATGACGAGAGCTTTCTACGGCAGATGAGCGACAGCGGCTGTATTGCAGTAAATATTGGTTTTGAATCCCTGTCCAGCGAAAACCTGAAAGCCATGCGCAAATCCTTTGCAGGGAGCGTGGATTATTCAGAAGCAATCAGAAAAATCCATGCAAATGGCATTGGAATTATGGGAACTTTTGTGGTTGGATTTGATGGAGAAGATACATCCATCTTTAAGACCATCTATGATTTTATCATGGAAAACCGGCTGGACTGGGCATTGGTTTTTATCCGGACCCCTTATCCGGGAACTGCGCTTTTTGACACATTGGAAAAATCCGGACGAATTCTCACCCGGGAATGGGAAAAATATGATACCTTGAATTGTGTGTTCGAGCCTATCGGGATGACGTCTATGGAACTGGAAAAAGGACTGCGGCGGGTATGGAAAGATATTTTTTCTCTTAAATCTATTTACCACCGAATCCTTCGCCATCCACAAGTGCATCCGATGTTTTACCTGGGCATGAACATGCAGTTTCACTGGATGACGCGAAATTGGCGGGCATAAGACAGCATCATATTCGTCAAATACTATATCGGTATTACAGTCATTGCGAATCCACACAAGGCGGATGAAGCAATTCCATAACGGAGAAGTCAAATGAAAAAAATAAAATCCAGAATACTTTACCACGGAGGCTCTCTACCGGTTCCATCGTACTTTCAAAAGGGGAAAATCAAGCTCGAAAAGGACCGGATTGAAATTTCAGCCAAAGGCAAAGAAGCCAGATATGATATCCACATAACGATTCCGTTAGACCATATCTATAAAGTCTCAGCATATGAAAACAAATATTACAGTTCTACAGCCTATATGCTGAAAATCGAATTTGAAGGAAGTGACAAAAAAAAAGAGACCATCGATCTTGAAATCCGCTCTTTTGGGAAAAGAGGCCGTGCCCGCGCTATTTCACAGTTTTGGGCTAAAACCCTCATGAATGCAAAGTTTTAATCGACAGGCATTATATTTTATGGTAAAAATTTGGACAATTGCTTTCGTTAAATCAAATCGTTGGAGGTGTACATGAATTTAACACTCAGTAAAAAAAGTATCATTATTATTTCAATCCTTGCAGTAGCGCTGATTTTCGGGTTTGAAACAGCTAAGATGAACACTGCACAGGCTAAAACAATCATCATTTCCGGAGAGATTATTAAGGTCGAGCTGGGTGCGTGGGTGCCAACAGGAAGGCGAAAAGCAGTTCTTCATGTTAAAAATTCCAAGGGCACCGTTTATCAGATTCATACCGGTTTTAAAACGGATTATGTTCCGCATAAATCTCCTGAGGTTGGGGACAAGGTTTCCTGTGAAGTCATAAAGACTGAAGGCATTTGGGCAGCATACACAGTCAGGTATAAATAGAATTCAGAACTACTGACGCCGATCAGACGCATAGTGCTTTTCTGCCCACTTCTTTGTCGCAGAGAGTAGAATTATGCTGCAAGAACTGGTACAAAAACTGAGGATGTTAACCAAGGATCAACGCACAGTTGACCCATCTCAGTTTAATGACCCTGTTGCACTGAAGGCCGACTGGTCACCTGTAAAAAGAGGTGGGACTAACTTCCAGACCCGTAAACTTGTAAAAGTGAATCCCTATCGGCTGGAATTTCGCGCAACGGGGTTTGCCATTTTTATCTACAGCCTTTTTTCTGTTTCTGGTGTGGGACTGCTTATCGGTTGCTCTGTATCAAAATATCAATCAAATCAATTGCCGTTTGGTATTAATATCATCCTCTTAATAGCCGGCCTTATTTTCACTGTCCTTGGAAGCGTTATGCTTTACTCGGGCACGTCTCCTGTTGTTTTTGATAAGACCAAGAGTTTTTTCTGGAAGGGCCGGAAGACACCTGAACATGGATTGGATTCAAAAACATCAACACATGTCGCCAGGCTGAATGACATCCATGCATTTCAGCTCATTTCTGAGTATTGCAGCGGAAAGAATCCTTACTATTCCTATGAATTAAATATTGTCCTGAAAGATGGAACCCGCATCAACGTGGTTGATCATGGCAACAAAACAAAACTCAAACATGATGCGCTTTCTTTATCCGCATTTTTCAATAAACCCCTGTGGGATGCGATTCCCTTGTAGTTTTTAGCCTGGGCAGATAGCTCAATTGGCGTAGCCTCAAAGACAAATTCCGCTGCTGCAATATAGGGTTGAGAATAAAATCCTGAACTATAGTCAGAATAATCGGATGGCGAGCGTGGAGATAGATGGAGGTGCTGCCGGTGAATATGTTTACGATGGGCTTGGTCAGAGGGATAGCAGAAGTGATCAGGTGATAATCATGAACGATCTCAAGCAGTTCAATGTACAGAAATGGGCATTCATAAAGGCGGACGGGAGAAAATTCTCCTGAATGTTTATGTGAAAAAATAAACGAATAGGTTTGCACCGGATAATCACTTCCTTAATATCCAAGGCCGACAAATATCAAGGATATGGTTTAAGCTGTAATCCATATAAAGCACTTGATTTTATCTAAAACCATGATATCATAAAAACCAATTTTATGGGGGGCCGGTTTCGTTCTGCAGGAAAGATCCATTTGTCACAAGTGGCGCCTGAAGTTTGGAACCATAGCATTTAATTTAACAAGGAGGATGTCACAGTGGCCGATGGTATTGTAAAATGGTTTAGTAACAAGAAAGGCTATGGATTCATTGAGCAAAATAATGGACCCGATGTATTTGTTCATTACACAGGAATTACATCCGACGGCTTTAAATCACTCAATGAAGGAGACAAAGTTACGTTTGACATAGAGGAGGGAGATAAAGGGCCTGCCGCAGTCAATGTAAAGATCGTTTAACCCGTTTTGCAAAACAAAAATAGGGCGTTCTGGCACATTATCAGAACGCCCTATTTTTTTAGGCGTAAGTTGTCACTGCCATTTATAAAGATTGCTTTTAATCCTTTCTATTGTTTCAATATCCGCATGAAAAGGGCTTTTTGGCAATGACGGGGCGTTTAATTTGTTTTGGCTGTAAAAAGGAGTATTTTTAATTTTCATATTATACGCCAGAACCATCAGCTTCTCAAGATTGACCACATCTTCTATGTTATAGGCCAGAAGGGTTTGGAGGGCATTCATATTATTATTCTTGATATAGTCGTCCCAGAGGAGTACTGCAACATATCCGTCTATTCCGGAAAGTTCTCCTCTGCTTATTCCCAGTTGCCGTTCGCATCCTTTCAGTCCTCCGGAAAATCCCAAGTTCGCAAGGATATATCTCAAGTCAATATGCGCGTGATCAAGTTTCGTGCGAAACTGATTTTGTATAAATGGTATATCAAAGCCCTTTCCATTGTAAGTAACGATAACTTTGTATTGAACAATATCATCTAAAAACCTGTCGAGGTTTTCTCCATCAACATACCAGCGAATCTGTTTTCCATCATACAGAGCGATGGTCGTTATTTCACTGGCGGCATCCATGCCGGTTGTCTCGATATCCAGATAGGCCGTGACGTGCCTGAACTCCGGGAAAAACCGCCAGTGGAGCCTTGAAGGAAGGAGATCAGCGAAATATACCGGGTTGCTATTTCTCAACTGCTGATTCGATTCATCAATATATTGTTTTACTATCTTTGCTCTTTGCTGTGAAAATGCGGAGACTTTATTTTCCTGGAATTCCTCCCAGCCAAGAATTCCCATCTCCCATAGCTGCTTTTCGGTTTTAGCGCCGATGCCGGGTATGTGATGGAATGTATTTTTCAGCACAATGTTGATATGTTTGATAAACCTTTCAATGACAAGCGTATCGAAAGAATGATTAATTTGTTA
>JAABPS010000061.1 GCA_011391835.1 Desulfobacteraceae bacterium | reverse complement strand
GAAAGGGGTAGTAATATAATCGGTTTCTAATATCATTTTTATATTATAAATAGTCGGTCTCCTTTTTTTTCATTAAGACGGTTCTGATCTATTCAATGCTCCCGCTTCAAATGCCCAATCCCTGGCTCAATCGCCGCGCTGCTTCATCCAGCGCCACAAACTTTTCGCTGTTGGTCCTCGTCGACGTCTATTAATAACTCTGAGTATATATCCTGGGTAATTGTGCTCTCTATCCCCCATATCCACAAACACGTGCTCTGGCAGTTTTGCAATATGGTTGACCTGACTTAGAGCAGATGACAATGTATGATCATCATAGGGATTGCCATGAAGCGCTATATCTTTTTCTTTTGCGCTTGACCTGTACATATCCGAGACATCGCCGATCCTGTTCCTGCACCCGTTATTTCCTCCTTTTTGGTTTATGATGCAGATGCATTTACTGCGGCAAATGACCCATTCTCGTTTTAATCCTTTTTTCTTGAAATCCTTAAAAGGATACTGAAAAAAACTGAAAGTCCTGCGAAACTTGCCAGGGTATAATAAACTGCCTCCCATCCGAAATAAATACAGACAGGAGTGCCAATGAGAAGGACGATGAATATACTTACAAACGGAAATGAAAAGCGTTCTTTTCTGCGGATTCTCTGTGTAATGGGTGACAGAATCAGGGCACCAAGCATGAGCGTGCATATCCCGGCGATGAGATCCAGCATGCTATAATTGGGAAAGTATTGATACAGTGCTATAGGGATACCAAGGAGTAATGCAAAATAAATTGACGGATGGCCCGGCCATTTCTTGTTTACATTGGATGGTTGTTCCGAAATCTTATCTGTCATTTTACTTTCTCCTTTTACCTAATTTGCCTATCTTCTTGTTCTTTCTGTACGTGATTACACTGATAACTCCGATCAATCCAAGAATCAAAAATGGCCAGATGTTGACAACGCCCACCAGAAACCAGACAAAGTTATTCCATCCATTTTTTAGCCCAAATTTAAATTTATTATTAAATCCGACAGGAGTTGAAATCATTTCATAAAAAGTAACCGTTAAGGTGCTGTAGGCTATCTGGTTTTCAAGATATTTCAACCTTCCCTCTATGGATTCAATTTCCGATCGAAGTTCGTCAATCTGCTTTTCAATATCCAGGATGTCTTTTACGGTGCTGGCCCTGGCGAGAAGCTGGCGATACCGGCTTTCGGTTTCTTTTTTAATGCGTAATCGTATATGTATGTCCAGATATTCTTCTGTTACATCTGTGGCTTCAATATGTTTTTGATCGAACTTTTCAACGCCGCTGGTTATCTCAGAGATGAGAGAGTCAAACTTATCGGCAGGTATTCTGATAACGATGCGCTGCTGGATCCTGTCATCAAGCGTGGTTTCATCTTCGCTGGAGATATAGCCGTTATATTTATTAACGGCATCATTGACCCGGCTGCGCGTTTCGGAAATGCTTGTGGTTTGAAATTCAATATAGCCATTTTTAATAATTTTTCTGCCTTTTATCTCAAGGTTATTACCATTAGACGGTTTATCGGGCTGAACGGTTTCCTGTTCACGTAAAGCGCTTTTGGAAAGAATCCCCTGAGGCGCTTCCGCTTCTTCTTTTGCGCATCCGAAGAGAATGAAAATGAAAATTAGGCAAAACCATTTGTGCAGTCTTTTATTCATGCGTTCTCCTTTTTATGTTAGATCCACTTGTGTTAAAGCGACCCATCCAATTCATCTGCTACATCTTTTTTACATGCTCTGCAGCGCTGAGCGCCTCTAAACAGAGGTTCACCGCATGAAGAACAAAGATAGCGCTCACATTCTGATCTCGCCCATTCCACACTGCCCTGTTCATCTCCCAGTTCTGCAACTTTCTCCCGCCAGACAGGTATTGTCTTTTTCATAACCCTGATACCGGTGGCGAATCCGAAGTTTTCTATCATGTCGCAGGGCCATTCTCCGCATTGATGGCAGGAGTAATAATTTTTGGATTTTACACAACTTCTGATTTTACACAGCTGGCAATACCCGTATAGCTTTCGGGGAGGCTCCGGCTGCATGCAGCCCAGACATTCTGTTTCTTCTGGTTTTGTTCCATAAAGGGTTCCCATGACGGCCTTGAATTTTTCATTTTTGTCTCTGGTGGCAATATACACACCGCATGTGCCACAGTACAATCCGCAGGGTGCCATTAAATCTTTATTTTTGATTTCTCCTTCTTTCCATCCTTTCATAAACACACCTCCTTCTTGTGAATTAGATTTTCTTTGAATGATGAATGGCGGCTACGCCGAAGAGCAGCCGCTGAAACGTCACTTCTTCAAAGCCTGTCTGGCGTATGATGTCTGCCAGTTCTTCCGCAGAATAAAAAAGAGTCATGGACTTTGCCAGATACGCATAAGCAATTTTGGATCCGGATATGCGCGAGCCAAGCAGTTTTACAAAAAGTTTTAAATATAAGTGAAACCCCTTCCTAAAAAATATAAATGGCGGCTGGCTGGTTTCAAGATTAATAAAGTACCCCCCTGGTTTTAAGACACGATAAAACTCACGGAAGCTTTGCATGAGTGAGTCTTTGGATACATTCAGATTGCGGGTGGCAAATGATATGGTAACCAGATCAAAACTTTTGTCCGAAAAGGGCAGAGCTTTAATATCCGATGCGACAAAATGAATCCGGTGAGTCTGCTGTTTTTTAGTGGCTTCGGACATCATGGGCAGGGAAAAGTCAACTCCATATATCTCTGTTTCTTTATCGGCGAACTGTTTAAGATAAACAGCTGTTTCACCTGTTCCCGTGCACATGTCAGCCCACCGGTTGCCATTGGTCGCTGCAGCGATTCTTGCCGCCCGTTTACGCCACATGATGTCAAAACCAAGTGTCATGATATGGTTTAATAGCTCATAGGTGGATGGTACTTCCGAGAACATGTTTTGTATGAAACTTGATTTTTGGGGTAATTTTTTCATTGAGTCATATTCAATTTTTTTAAGATCTTAAAAAATAATTTAGACTGTCTCTAAATATTAAAACAGCAAAAACAATTAATAAAATGCCCAAACATCTCATGATATAGATATACATATTGCTTGAAAGAAAGGCCCTTGATTTGCCGACAATGATCGCCAATAATACTTTTGATCCAACAAGGAATATATAAAAAAAACAGACAAACAAAACCGCGAAAAGTATATGCTGCTGTGCGGCCTTGATCATTGCCGGCGAGCCGATACTCAACCAAAAGAGATATGGATGTGGACTTGCCGCGTTTACCAATATTCCTTTTCTGAAGGATTTTGGGTATCCTTTTTTAATTTTTACAGTTAAGGGAACTGTTTTGAAGCATTCATAACCCAGATAACAGACGATGATGGCTCCGATGAGTGATATCAAACCCATCAGAATATGAAAATGAGAGAGGTTGGCTAAAATAAACACCGTCAGTAGAATAATCGGTACGTCTGTGATGACGGGTGCAAGCGCCACTTTAAGGCCGGATCTCATACCATGATGCAGGGTTTCAGATATGACAAGCGCAAGAAGCGGCCCTGGCGCGAATCCAGCAGAAAGACCTAAAATGATGCCTGCCGATGAGAAATATATCATTTCATTTCACCTAATCGCCGCTGATCCTAAAATGGCCAGAAATGGTTATCAAACCAGACTTTTTGTATTAGCGCCTTGTCAATATCCAGTAGCATGTTGAGATGGCTCTGCTCCCAGGACACCAGCCATTGATACAGATTTTTTTCTTCAGGATCGGAAGCGGTTTTTGCGCGCTCCTCATATACTTTTACGGCCCGTTTTTCCATGGAAATGGCGGCTCCAATAGCTGCCGCTTCATAACTGGTGGCAGTAATCTTTTCTTTCATGTCATCATTAAGAACCAGAGAGTCTATGCCGCTAATTTCATTTTTGTCATAACTGCCGGGTTCAAAAGCGCCATTTTTTTTGTAGGCCTTGAACTGCTTTTCTAATATAGTAATATGCTTTTCTTCTTCGTCGGCCATAAAATTAAAAAAGGATTTGACCGCATCGTTTTTGGTCTGTTCGGCAACCGTTTGATAAAATGATTTGCCCCGTCGTTCCAGCAGGATAGCCTGCTTTAAGATTTCCATTGACTTGGTTTCATTCATGATTCGCCTCAGCTTTTCAAAAATTACACTGCATATATATGCCGGATACGAGCAGCAGGTTTCTCTTCACGAATGCTAAGCATTTTATTTGCTTTCAATAATGACTCCGCAATCTTCACACTTGTATTTCGTGATGGTTGATTTTTCAACTTCTTGTGTTTCAAAGTTATATCGTTTATCACCATTTATTTCAAAACACTCAGGGCAGTAACCCCCGTTCAGTTCATTTTCATTAATTACTAAGTGACAATGTGTACACTTAAGTTTTTTCCCGGCTTCCGGCAACTGCAAGAGATTGTTGTGCCTGCAGGAATGCATGCTGACTTATTCCTTTTCTTTAATTTTCATTATCGTGCTCTCCCCAATGGCTATTACCTTTCCGTCCGAATACACCTTTGAAGATATCGTAACGGTACGGCTTTTTTCCTGTTTTAAATTTACTTCAATGGATATTTTTTGCCCTAATCGGGCAGAATTTTTAAATCGAATCTCATTTCGGATTGTCAGCATATCCGAGTGTATGAATTTACGAGTGTAATAGGAGCAGCTTTCATCTATAAATGCAGAAATAATACCGCCATGAACATAGCCCGGTGGGCCCTGATGATTTTTGTTGGATAGGAAAGAGCCGATGACAGAACTTTCACTACATGTGAAGACAGCCTTTAATCCACTGGGATTGTGTGGATCACATCCAAAGCAATTTTCAACATGAATGGGATGTTTTGACTCCATATTGCTTATTTTTCTTTTTCCGGATTAAATTTTGCCCGCAGTTTTTTGACTCTTCGCATATTAACGCCCAGATCGGAATATCCAACCCGTGAAGCGGATCTTAAATGAATGACTTTATCTTCTGAATCCATTCTAAATTCCATATCGTCCACAAACCGAAATACTTTGGTTCGAAATGTTGCCCAGAGATAGGGGCGTTCTTCTTTTTCGATGGTTCCCCCAATAGCATTCACAGCCATTTTCAGTTTTTCCCAGGCCACGTGAGGTGTTTCTTTAAAAGCCAATGGTTCAACCCAGAAACTTTTATCTTTGTGCTCACTGGAAACACAATTCGGCGTGTTCGGGCATAGGCGAAGTTTTTTATCTCGAAGCCCGATGTCTGCTGGCGGTTGTGATGCACACGATACGGTTGTGAGCAGAAGAATAATGGATAGGTGATTGACCCAATAAGGTACTATTTTTAAGGCCATTTTTTGCTCCATTTTTGGTCGCATGTTTAAGCCATTTTGATTATCATTAAAGCAGATTTGAATAAAATTGCAACGTACTTTCTTGGCAAACATGCGAGAATATATCAGGTTAAGTACCCTCTGTGAATATGAAAAATATAGCATTTCCAAGATGCTTATCGGCATATCTTCAGATTCTGCTTAATGGAACAGATATCTTTGTTGTAATATTTTAATACATCATTAATTTAATTGACTTTATAATACAAAAGTGAATAATTGTTACAGTTGTTGCGGCAGAGGCAAATATTAATCATCAAAAATTAGGAGGATTCGTATGAGTTCACATTCTAATTCAAGACTGTTTAGTTGGCCTATGGTCATCGCTTTGATTCTGATTCTGGGAGGCGGTTTTTGTGCGTATATGGTTCAGACTGACGGTGGCGACATTGACATTCGAGATGTCCGTTTTTTAGGCTCTAATGGTACACTGATGAGCGGTTTGCTGTATGTGCCTGATGGGGTGAGCGCGGAGAAAAAAGCGCCCGGTATTCTTGCCATACACGGATATATCAATTCTCGAGAGACCCAGGACGGTTTTGCCATTGAGTTCGCCAGAAGGGGCTATGTGGTACTGGCATTAGACCAAACCGGGCACGGATATTCCGATCCACCCGCTTTTGCAAATGGCTATGGTGGAATTGATGGGCTGAACTACTTAAGAAGCCTGGATATTGTTGATCCGGATAATATTGGTCTTGAAGGCCACTCAATGGGCGGATGGGCCTCAGCCATTGCTGCAGCCGTGCTTCCAGATGGCTATAAATCATTTGTCATGGCGAGCTCTTCTACCGGGACTTTTGGGGCGCCGGATGGAACTCCGACTTACCCGCGCAATATGGCACTTATTTTCAGCACGTATGATGAGTTCTCCGGATTGATGTGGGGAGCACCCATTCCAAAAGATATTGTTCAAACCGAGAAGCTGCAAAAGGTTTTCGGGGTTACAGAGCCGGTTGAAGTGGGTAAGCTTTATGGATCTATTGAAGCGGGGACAGCCAGAAAATTATATCAGCCATGCATGATTCATCCCCGCGTGCATTTTTCAACAGAAGCCATTGGAAATGCCATCGAGTGGATGCAGGCAACCCTAACAGGCGGCAATGATCTGCCTCCTTCGAACCAGACCTGGTACTGGAAAGAAATCTGTACATTTCTGGCACTGATTGGGATGGTTATCCTTTTAATCGCTGTTGGCGCTTACTTGTTGAATACGGGGTACTTTAAGGAACTTCAGGAAAAACCGGCAAAACAAAAATCAACATCCGGCTGGGGATGGTGGGTGGGCGCAATCATCACTATATTGCTTCCACTTCCTGTGTATGTCTGGGCATGGGCCACATTTTTTAACCATGAGGGAATAGGCAAAGCCAGTTTCTTCTGGCCGGAACAGTTGACGAATATTATTATGTTTTGGGCGCTGGGTGTAGGCATCATTTCTTTGATTTTCTTCCTTTTGTGGCATTTCCTGTTTAACAGAAAAAAGGGCGCTACAATGTTCGACTATGGCCTGACCTGGAAGAAAGAAGGTCTTAAGTGGGGTAAAATAGGGAAGTCATTTTTACTGGCCCTTGTCGTGGTTTTTATTGCCCACCTGCTGCTTATGATTTCAGATTGGGCGTTCCAGACAGATTACCGGCTGTGGGTGTTTGCCATCAAACCTTTAGATGCGCTGCATTTCGGCATTACGTTAGGTTACCTTATTCCATTTACCATTTATTTTCTGATACTGGGAATTGTGCTTCACGGACAGATGCGTCCTGGGAAAGCTGATTCAGGCATTGGCGTTGTAAAAGAAACTGTGGTCAATATTTTATTGTTAATTACGGGGTATCTTATTTTCCTGATCTTGCATTATATGCCGCTTTTTGGGGGAAAAACGCTTGCCATACCTGACCTGGCGCTGGGAGGGATTATTCTATTCCAGTTTATACCCTTGTTTACGATTGTAGGAATTATTACTACCTATTTTTATCGGAAAACCGGGCATATCTATGTCAGCGCTTTTATAAATGGAATGCTGGTGACCTGGATTATTGCAGCAGGCCAGGCGATTCATTATGCCTATTAAATGAATTTTGGTGCTGTATATGGCGAGGTGATCCGATCAATGGGTTACCTCGCCTGTTTATTTTTTATGCGTGCTTTGAAAGAAATGATGCAAGCGTTTTGTTAAATTGTTCAGTTTGATCAAGTGGCGTGGCATGACGGGAATCTTTGATAACAACGATCTGGGCATTCGGCATTTTAGAAACATAGGCCTCTTTTGATGATACAGACGTGTAATCTTCATCAGCCGCGATTACCAACGCGGGGCAATTTAAACTTCCAATATGTTCCATGACAGACCAGCCCAGAAGCGCCTTAAATGAATCCATATAAGCCAGCTTGTCATTTTTCGCCCACCTTTCAATCATCATGGAGCGCAATTCCTTTTGCTCCGCTTTGGGGAAAAGTCTTCCACTGATGACTTCTCCGATTTTTTGCATACTGAAAAGGCGAAAGATCAATAACCGCTGAATGATCTGAAGCCGTTCTTTGAAAGAGTGAGCGGCCATTTCCGGGCCTGAATTTACAATGGTCATGCTTTTTATTAATTCAGGATTACTGATGGCCAGCTGGAAGGCAATCATGCCGCCCATGGAAATCCCGACTATATGAACAGGTGAAAACTCCAGGGAACGGATACATGCGGCTGTATCCTCAGCAAATAGTTTTATCGAGTAAGGGCCCGGCGGTTTGCTGGACTGCCCATGACCCCTTACGTCAATGGTGATGACCATATAATCTTTTGAAAAGAAACTGACCTGTTCCTCCCAATCCTGTCCGCTAGACCCCAGGCCGTGGATAAAGAGCAGGGGCTGCCCCTGTCCGCTGATCTCATAATTTAGATGAATGCCGTTTACATGTAATTTTGACATGATACCCTCATTTAAAATGTTATGTGTGAGTGAACAACCTTGGATAACTCAACAAACC
>JAABPS010000060.1 GCA_011391835.1 Desulfobacteraceae bacterium | reverse complement strand
TATTGAAATACTCCGTTTGAACATCCCTCATTGTATTTAAGTATTCGTCCCGGGTGAAAACGCCTTTTTCAATGAGCAGTCGTGAAATTGTATCGATCTGAATTGTATTTGTCATCAGGATTTCTTTTAAATTTTTGATGTCATCGGAGTGGGTTCTTGAAGTCATTTTTTGTGCCCTTCCTGTAATTGTAGATAGGTTTAAATTTTGTTTACGGCTGTTTCCAGCCTTTCCAGCGCTTCTGTTAGTATGGAGCGAGGGCAGGCAATATTCATCCGCTGAAATCCCTCGCCGCCCGGGCCGAAGGTAAACCCGTCTTCAAGCCCGAGTCTGGCCTTTTTCCGAATCAGGTTCCGAAGTTCCATATTGGTCAAGCCCAGGCCATTGCAGTCCAGCCAGACCAGATAGGTGCCTTCAGGCTGAATAACCTTGATATGGGGGATTCTTTTTTGAAAAAAATCCATAAGAAAATCGAGATTTTCCTGAAGGTAGTGAAGGCATTCGGCGAGCCATTGATCGCCAAAACAATAGGCAGCTTCCAGAGCGACAAGACCGAAACTGTTTACCATTGGAACGATGCCATTTTTGGCGTTGTTAAACTGTTTTCGCAGTTCCGGATTCGGTATAATTACAGCTGACGCGCTAAGCCCGGCGATATTAAATGCCTTGCTGGGCGATATACACGTGAGGGAACAATGTTCCAATTCCGGAGAAATGGATGCAACGGGTGTATGGGTGGAGCCGTTGAAGAGTATTTCGGCATGAATTTCGTCAGCGATAAGAATCGCATTGTTTTTCAGAACGGTTTCGCCGATGCGCATCAGTTCATCTTTTGTCCACACCCGCCCCACCGGATTATGAGGGCTGCACAGGATCATCATTTTTACCCTTGCCTGTGAAGGCACCAATCCGGAGTGTCTGCTGAAACGAAAAGCGTCTTCAAGCGCTGCAATGTCAATTTCATATCTGTCCTGAAACAGTTTTAGCTGATTATTTACTGGCTGGCAGCCATTGTCTGTAACGGCTGACCAGAAGGGCCGATACACAGGCGATTGAATAATGATTTCATCTCCAGGCATTGTAAACGCCTTCACCGCCGCATAGATAGCGGGTACGACACCGGGCGTAAAGGCAATCCATTCAGGCTTTACTTTCCATCCATATTTTTTCTTCATCCGGCTGATAACGGCCTCAAAAATTTTTGGCCCCGGAACTGCATATCCATAGATTTCATGCTCCGCTCTTTGTTTAATAGCCCCAGTAATTTCCTTGGCAATGGGGAAATCCATGTCTGCCACCCACATGGGAAGGATATCCTTTTCTCCAAAAATACGTTCAGCCATTGACCATTTCACGGAATCCGTTTGATACCGTGAAATAATTTTATCAAAATTATATATACTGCTCATCAGTTATCTTGCTCGGCCTGTTTTATGAAAGATGATGGACGCCCAATCTTTTTCCGTGAATTGATGTATGCATATCATATTTTCTTTTTCGTAGAGCTGTTTAATTGGATTGATTTCTTCAATTTTAAGTCCTGAAAAAACAGCAATACCTTCTTTTTCCAGAATGTTTGAAATGCGCCCGGCGATATCAGCAAGGGTAGGAAATCGCAGGTTTGCTAAAACCATAAAGAACGTATTTTCAATGGACTCAAATGGTCGATGATCGATGACGACCCTGCCAGCCAACTTATTCAAGCGAATGTTTTCTGCAGCCTCTGATCTGGCGCATGGATCCGTATCACATGCAATGACCTTTTGAATCCCCATAAGGGCTGCAGCAATGGCAAGGATCCCTGAACCGGTTCCTATGTCTAATGCCCGTAGATTCCTTTTATCCTGAATAGCAATAGTGTCTCGTAATAAAATACTCTCCATTGCTCTTAGAGCCAGTCTTGTTGACGGGTGCCGACCGGATCCAAATGAAATGCCTTTTTGAAGAATCACCACAATATCATCTTTTAAGGTTGTGAATGAAGATCGTTCAGGTTTAATCACCACATGTTCTGATACCCGGACAGGTTTTTCAAAGGAGGGTTCCACAAAGGAAGACCCCAGCTCATACGTATAAGCCAGTTCTCCGCCGGCAATGAGTTTTTTTAATGAATTTTTGATGGCCGCTTTTGGCGCTTCTGGATTTTTATTCAGCACGTGTTGTTCCACTGCCAGGGGGGTTAGTCGATTGTTTGAGTCCCGAATGAATTCGAGAATGTGTCTTTTTATTCTGTCAGGATGGGGCGCCATTGTGTTTCGTAACTCTGAATCCGCTCCACTGGTTATTGGTTATATCCAAATTTATTCAAGGACTGGATAGTTTCCTTAAGGGGTTGCTGATGTTCATCATAAAAACGTTCGACATTGGCAACGGGCTGGTCATTCCGGGTGGTTACTTTGGTCTGAAATACCTGAATATTTCGTAAAGGGAACCGTGCCTTAAAACGATCGGTAACAAGACCGAGACTGTCCCAGTCGCCCAATACGGTATATTCTCTTTTCGCTGGGCCAAATAAATCATATCCAAGGCAATAGTCTTCTGGATGATTTTTTACCCCCAGCAGCGGCATAAGGGTGGGTGGAATGTCAAGGTGGCTCACCATCCGATCCACGACGACGCTGCCGGTATTGGGGATATACATGATCAGGGGCACTTTGATCTGCTCCTGGTGGAATTCGGAATTGTGCCCCCATCTTCCTTTTTCCATAAACTCCTCTCCATGATCTCCAGTAATAATGACAATAGTATTCGTGAGCAGGTTTTCGTTTTCCAGCAGATCCAGAATTCGTCCATATTGACTGTCCAGATGGTGGCACGCGTTCACATAGCGATTAAAAATTAAATGAACGTCTTTTTGGGTCGACATGGTGGCATAATTAAAATCTTCCAGATAGTTGGGGCGGATAATGCTCTCATCCGGGAAATAATACCGTGCATGCGGCGACTCAAAAAACAGAAAGGTCATAAATGGCTTTGACGGGTCGCGGGTTTTTATAAAGTTGATTAT
>JAABPS010000549.1 GCA_011391835.1 Desulfobacteraceae bacterium | reverse complement strand
GGCCATGGGTGACTATTAAAGACGAAGACGAGGATGCTGAACTGCTTGCCGTCTTAACTGGCGCCATTCGTGCCGACCGGCGCTTCTGGACGGAATTTAACCGGTACGTTGACGTGCTGCAGGCGAAATATGGTATCTGCACGCGGGACAATGACGGTTTTATTCGTTTCACGGAGGAAGCGCGGACCGCGCCCCCCAATGTAATCGTGGGAAAAACAACGATGCTGTGGAACCAACTTGAGAAGGAAGGGTATACAGACGGCGCGGTAGAAGCATTGGGTCGTGCCGGCTATCAAGCGTGGAAAAATCCTGTGGGTGATATTGCAGTTTTACCGCCTGAAGGTTCACTTCCCATAATTTGAGGAATAAAAAATATTACTGAATTCCCCGTTCCAGCGTGTATCTCACAGATATTAGCACATTCCCGAATATGAACGTAATTTACGCGAAGAGGTTTGGCGGCCATGTTCCACAAAAATAAAACATTGTTGAAAAAAGAGATGCGCAAACATATATTCCTCAGACACTTAATACTCGCAATAATGGTTCTCATAGTTTCGGGTTGTTGCCATAGTTATGGCGCCAAGGTGAATGTTACCGGGGAAGAAATGTTCGGCATGCTAAATGTTGTCGATATCAGGCAAGGTACCTCATACACCTGTGGGGTGGCATGTGCTCAAGTTATACTCAACTATTATGGTTTCGATAAAAGAGAAGATCAGTTAGCTGAACAGCTTGGAACAACAGAAACTGCTTAGGCAACACCAAGTCAGATTATCGCCGGATTGGAGTCGTATGGATTAGTTGCGACAATGAAAGAAAATACAACGCTGGCTGATCTTCGAGCGAACATTAAGAACAAATATCCAACGATGGTGGCCATTCAAGCATGGTTGGATTCGTATCAACCATCAGATTGGAATACTAATTGGGAGGATGGTCACTGGGTTATCGTCATTGGGCTGGATGATAAGAACATTTACTTTGAAGACCCATCGCTGTTGGGAACTCGCGGATGGTTGACACAGGCAGAATTTCTCGCCCGATGGCATGATTATATCGGTGATGCTCCATGTTGCGATATATATGATAAAACATTTACGCAGTTGAGTATCACTGTCAAGGGAAAACCGGTTAAAAGTGATCTATACACTCACATTGATTAAGATGCCCCGCGAACGCAGGAACACGAAGAGATCATTCATCAAAATGCCAAGCACTCGGACGAGAAATCCCCTTTAGAACCTCGGAGAAAGGCCATTATCCTAAAAGGAGACGGAACAGATGAACTATGAAGCAAAAGCGGTAAAGGATATCGAACCGGGCCAGGACTGGGAGGTGGATCTCTTTCGACCGGAGGATGCCGAAGGGGTTGTGCGGATCTTCCGTTCGGTCTACGGTGACGGATATCCCGTCAGGACCTATGTCGAACCGCAACGGTTGATCGAAGAGAATGCAGCTCGCCGGACTATTTCCAGTGTGGCCAGGACCCCGCGCGGTGATATTGTCGGCCACAACGCCCTGTTTAACAGCGCAGCGCATCCGGGCACTTACGAGTCCGGTGCAGGAGCGGTTCACGCGGCCTATCGTGGCGGCAAAGGTATTTTCACCCGTATGGTAGCTCACGGTCTGGAAATGGCCGCGACTTTTCCTCTGGTCAATGCCGTATTCGGTGAGTCGGTTTGCAACCATGTATACAGCCAGAAGATGATGGAAAAAGCAGGTTTCATCCACCGGGCATTGGAAGTGGACCTCATGCCGGCGGCCGCCTATGAAAAGGAAGCCAGCGCATCAGGCCGGGTTGCCGCCTTCCTCTCCTTCCGGACTTTTCGCCCCAGACCTCACGCGGTGCATTTGCCGGAAGTGTACCGGGATGAGCTCCGTTTTTTCTTTGAAGATTTGGATGACGATCGGGACTTTCGTTTATCCGATGATGGCATCCGCCCCGGGACCATTTCCGACATAAGGCCACAGGTCTTTGATTTTGCCGGGGTCGCGCGGGTT
>JAABPS010000548.1 GCA_011391835.1 Desulfobacteraceae bacterium | reverse complement strand
CTTCACAGGATTTTTTTCTCCTGTATTGGCACAGGAACCCGAAAAAATGGGACTTGATCCCGAGAAGTGGGCTGTGGAATTAAATAATAGTGAGATGAATGAAGTCAACAGCCTGGGAAGTTTGATAGAGCAATTGATTGAAGCAGACAGTCTTCGTATTGTTGGGTTCTTGGATTCTCTTGAAAATTCACCTAAGGGAAAAGGACATTATTTCAAAACCCATTTTTGCATGGCCAAGGCAGAGGTCATTTACGCAAAATTTGCCGGATATGACAAGTATAAGGATCGTAGCGCAGAAGCATTAATACCTATCAAGAAAGAGTTGATGAAACTGTACGCCGACGCACTAGAAGCAGCATATCATACTGAAAATGAAGGGAAAATAGGTTGGGTAAACTTTTATTCCGCACGCCGAATGCTTCATTTTGGAGAAACAGCCTGGGCGGTAATGTACTCCAAAAACGGAGTGGATCTGTTTGAAAAGATAAACTATCCCCTTGAGCCACCTGTATATACCGAGCTGGGGGAATTGCTGCTTCAGGTAAGGGAATATGACGAATCGATCCACTACGCCAAAAAAGGAATCGCTGCCTGGAAAATGCTCAATTATGAAAAGGAATATAAAGACCCTTATAAATTCAAGGTTAGAGCTTTCAATACAATTGGCTCCAGCTTTTATAAAAAGAACGAGTATGATTCTGCAACAACCTACTTGCAACAGGCATTTCAAATAGCGACCGATAATATGGATTCTGTAATGGTAGGAAGGGTATCCGGCAATATCGGCAAGATCATCTATGCACAAAGTCAATATGACTCAGCCTATGCCCTGTTCAAAACCGATTACCATTACAGTATGTATGATAGCGTTTTACACGAAGCTGCCAATGCATCGCAATGGATGGCAAAGGCAAATCTGGCCAGGGGAAATAAGCTTGCGGCTTTAGCCGAAGCAAAGGAAGCCCTTCGGCTACTAAGACTTTGGCCCAATGGGCAATACCTGCGTGATACCTATTATACCCTCAAACAAATATACAGGGCAATGGGTAAGTATGATAGTGCCTTTTATTACAGCGACCGCTATATTTTACTGAATGATTCCCTGGAAAAAGAAGTGGCTACAAGCAGCCTTGCTATTTCTAAAGCGAGATTAAACAGCGAGGAAAGTCGTCATAAAATTCAAAAAATAAATAAGGAAAAGGAGAAGCAACTATTTATCAGGAATAGTTTAATGGCATCCATTGTTGCCCTGTCCCTTTTCATTTTATTGATCGTAAACAGAGGAAGGTTGAGTGATAAGTTGGCATTGGAAAAAGCAGAACGAGAAAAGATACTGATGGAGCAGGAAATCCGATCGGCAAAAGAACAGATAAATAGTTTTACCTCTCATATCATAGAGAAAACCGGCTTAATTGAAAAGCTTGAAGAACAGCTAAATGGCAATATCGCATCGGCTGAACAGCAACTCTTAATTACCGAATTGAGCCAGCAAACGATACTTACGGAAGATGACTGGTTGAAATTCAAATCACTTTTCGATAAAGTATATCCTTCCTTTTTCCAGAAGCTCAAAAAAACCGCACCTGAAATAACCATAGCTGAACAGCGGATGGCCGCTCTTACGCGCATGCAATTATCCAGCAAACAAATGGCAGCTATGCTGGGAATTTCTGTTGACAGTGTGCACAAAACCCGACAACGCCTGAGGCAGCGGCTTGAACTCAATCCGGATTCCAATCTCGACGAATACATTTCGGGTATCTGATCCCTTTGCAAGCTCATAAGACAATGAGGCGTTGTTAAGACAAGTTTATTTACCTCTAATTTATTGATTATTAAATTTTTACATTTTTTACTGTCCGGTCTTTGTCCGGTGTATTTATGCTTTTCACATACACTTGTCAGTATTTTGTCGCCCCAAAAACTTTGTTCGTCCTGAAATTACTTACTTCTTGTTTCGTGATTAATTATTGGATGAAGTTATGGAAAAGAAAGATTGGATACT
>JAABPS010000547.1 GCA_011391835.1 Desulfobacteraceae bacterium | reverse complement strand
GCCCCTTTCGGGGAACCTGAAGCACCCCCGAAAGGGGCAAGTTCAGCAAAATCCCAAACCATGGGCAGGGCCTGGCGGCCAAAGGTGTTACCAAGTATTTCCCTTCATATGTGATCGGATAAGGTCAATTGTAATCATTTGGATTGTGAATTAAACATTGCTACCGTTTCTAATGATGTGGGTCTATGTTTTCGATTAGGGCAAACGAGCAATGGAAGCAGAGTATCCAAAAGTTTTGTAAAGGTTTTTGCTGAAATCGATTGTTTCAAAATGCATCTTGCGAAGTCATGAGCTAATAGAGAAAAGACAAATGCCATTCGTTGCACTGTAATAGATAGTACTTCTATTTTCGATGAGATAACAGCATACTCAAATATTACGGAATTTGCAATAAGGGAAGCAAGTATAGTGCTATATGCGGTGACCAAAACGATATTCTCATTTTCTGAGGTTATCTGATCTGCATGCAGCATTGACTTGATGGATTTAAAAAACAGCTCAATTTGCCATCTTAGCCGATAAATGGGATAGATCCATTCAGCAAGTGCCATTGAATCTGGCATGTTTGTAATATACCAACGGTATTGATTTGTATGAGGGAATCGAAAACCTATAAAACGAAGCTCAAAAGGATCGATTCCGGGAAGATTCAAGATCCCCCAAACCTCGACAATCTTGCCTCTGAGATTGACATTTTTGTCCAACGGTCCTCCGATGTGCTGTTTTGCCACACCTTTGACGACTTTTGTGATTATAGGGTGAGAGTTTTCTTTTAAACGGCATACAAACCAGACTCCGATTTCACACAAATGGTGCAGAAAATTATGGCTGAAGTAACCGAGATCAAACAGAAACAAAGACCCTTTTAATTGATTCAAATCTGGGAGGAATTTACTGTCGTGTGGTTTTTGAGCGGTAATTTTAACCCACTCTATGCTTCTTACGCTCAATTTAAAGAGTGCGCTTAATTTTAAACAGGCAGGGCTGTGATTTTTTCGATTCCCGGGAAATATCTTTGATAAGCCGGATGGCAATCGTATAGGAGATGCATCGTAGATAAATACATCCTTAAATGAACAGAGCCATGAAAGCTGTGAAAGGGCTTTTTCCTGTATGTGAAAAGTAAATTTCAGGACAGCTTTTTCGATGAAATCTAAAAGTGTTTTATTTGCGATCCGGTCCCAGAAGCTGCTTCTGGAAATATCTTTTCCTGTATGTTTTATGAAATTTCTATGGGCATCAGCAATACTCTTCTTTTTTCCGCAAACGGAAAAGGTTGTGATCAAGGATACAACGACTTCGAAAAGAGGAATTTTTTTTCCCGCTGAAAGTGTTCATCGATACCCAGAACTTTACGTAACGTATTTATTTTATGAATAAAGCTCATAACGTATGTCCTCCATCAACATTGCTTTTAAGCGAAAAGGTATTTGGCGAAACACGGGCAAAAATTTTTCCTGCACTAATTTTTTTGATTAAGGCAGAAACGATAGAGTCTCTTTCCAGCTTTACGTTATAATCTTTATGTGCGATTTCAATAATCTTTGAAATGTGTAGGGGTTGGCCATAATTTTGAAGTATGTCTTCGACGATAGTTAGATTGGATGTACGTTTTATATTTTGGCTGTGGGGCGTTGTTTTTCGTTGATGGCGGTAAATAACTTTAAGTTGTGCTTGTAGCAATTCCTTTTTTATTTCCAGAAAGTTATCTAAGTCTGTCATTTCGTCCTCCTTTCAAGGCTAGAATTTGAAAGGAGTATACCTTAAACCTTTATGGTACGTCAATATATTTCTACGTACATTTTGAAAATAATTTATGCGAAGTTTTATGCTGTCAAATTAATAGGTTGAATAGATTTAGTTTCTTATTGGGTACGTCTTATCCGATCACCTATGTATGGGACTAGTGTAAATAGTGGAAGCGCCGTAATCGCGACATATGAACCAAATACTGGTCAATGGCTGTTATTAGATCCAGGAATAATTCCTGATCTGAAACTTCCAGGTTATA
>JAABPS010000546.1 GCA_011391835.1 Desulfobacteraceae bacterium | reverse complement strand
TATGCTGCAGGAAGCGCAGTGGTGACTGCACGGCTACACAGACATGCCATTAACCCGGATACGTTCCAGTCCTGGCTCGATTATGTGGATACCTATCTTGCTGTCTGGATCATGGGATATGAAAAAGGGCAAAACCTTGTCCATAAACTCATCGCTCCGCCGGGTTATGAAATCATTTAGCGAGAAGTTACAATTGACACTAATTTGGAGTAGTTGAATGAAAACAGTCAGTTCGTTGTTGGATAAAGACTGGTATGAACGATATAAACGAATATCACGGCTCAACATACGCAGCTCCATTTATGATGTAACCAACCAATGCAATCTTCGCTGCAAAGGATGTTTTTTCTTTTCATCAGATGAACATAAAGCCGCAAAAGAAGAAAACGATGTTTCGAAATGGGAGCTCTTTATAGAGAATGAAATAAAACGGGGTGTAAACCTTGCCATTCTCATTGGTGGCGAACCCACCCTTTACCTTGACCGTGTGGAGGCATTTTATAAACGTATCCCCAGTTTTTGTGCAACAAATGGAATTATCAAAGTCCCCAGAGGTCGATTCCCGGATTTAACTGTCGGCATTTCCTTATGGGGAGATGAACATGATGAAAAGAAACTCCGGGGAAAAGACACCTTTGCAATTTCGAGCAAAAATTATGAAGGAGATAAATATACCTATTATCTGTATACTATTACTCCAAAGCAGATAGGGAAAATAGAAAAAGTGATTAATAAAATTGAATCCATCGGCCTGAAAGTTCATATGCAGCTGCTTTCAAATGACGAAGGTGTAGACGGATTTAATTGGACGAATGAAGGACTCCACGATATCCGGCAGGAAATGGACGCCATGCTGGACAGATATCCGAATACAGTTATCTCCTCAAAATACTATCATCATGTCATTACATCTGGCGAAATGATGGGCCGTAAATTCGGATGGCACGAATGCCCATCCGTAACGGAACCCATTGACAATAGAACACCCAGCCCAAGACGTCTCATCCATTTTATTCGGTGGGCATCTGATCTGAAGACCATGCACAGGTGCTGCACGTCCGAAACACGGGATTGCTCAATGTGCAAAGATGGCGCAGCTCATATGAGCTGGGTTATGGTCAATAAAAGAGATCATGTCCGGTCAACCACAGATATGCAAAATTGGATAGAAGTCTATGAAATGTTTGCAAAACTATACCGTTTCATCCCCTGGTAAAATTGCAGCCACTGATCATCCTTAGTACTTTTCATATGTTTTCCTCCAGTTTAAAATATGTTATTCAATAAAAATGGTAAACCAAAATAAAACTGTGATTGTCGGCTACGACGCAGTTTCACCACTGGGTACCGACTTAAACATCCAGTGGACCAAAGCGGTTAAAGGTCAAAGCGGTATTGGAGAACTTACCCGCTTTCCCCTTCGTGAGGATTTTCCTGTTCGTATTTCAGGCCAGGTAGATGACATTGATACCGCTCCCTATCCATTTCTTCGTCCTCGAGAGCTTGCAAACTGGACATCTCCCATTTTCAAATATGCCATGCTGGTTGTACATCGAGCGCTTCAACACAGCGGTATTAGTATTACGCCTGAACTGTCTCCACGAACTGCAATTACCTTCAGTTCGGCGGTTGGAGGCCAGGATGCCGTTATTGATGCGGATAGAAAAATGGTCGCCCATGGAAAACTGCCTCATCCATTTACCAATTCAAACTCATGCATCAATATGGTTGGCGGAAAAATTTCCATTCTTACCAAAGCAACGGGTCCCATTACATCCACAATTACCGCCTGCGCTACAGGGCTTACATCTATGATTATCGGTGATATCTTCTTGAAACTTGGGAAAGCAGATATTGTTATTTGCGGTGCGGTTGATTTTCCCTTGGTTGAACCTATTGTTGCGGGTTTCTCAACTATGAACGGCGCTTTTTCTCCTAAAGAGGGTCAGCCTGAAGAATCCCCTGCAATGGCGAGCAGGCCATTTTCAGTTAACCGCAGAGGATTTGTTGTATC
>JAABPS010000545.1 GCA_011391835.1 Desulfobacteraceae bacterium | reverse complement strand
TTCACTGACAAAAGGATCGTTTGCGAGATAGTCACCCGTGGAGTAGGGTTCGAGAGTCCGAAGAATAACCTTTCCTTTGCTGTCAGTAAGGGATAGAAAATCGAAACCGAACATTCTCCGGGCCTCTTCCAGCCGGATGCGGGAATCGGGAGCAAGGAGATTGCTGTAAGCGTTTTCCACCCGTTTTCCGGTGCCGAGAACACTCACAAACATATGCAGTCTGCCCAGCTCTCCATCTATAACGCTCCATGCCGATTCAAGATCAAGACTCACACGTCTTTGTGCTTCGTTCAGAATGTTGCGGTTGATGAGCCATGCTCCCAGCGCGGCGCCAAGCAGTCCAAAGAGGGCGATTACGAGAACGAAATTGAGAAACACCCGCAAATGCAGTTTCATTCGCATCTTGTTATACTCCACAACCCGGCAATTTCTTTTATCTTTTTCCGGTGATTCATATTCATATGAAACTCCATGTAACTTCCGGCATGACCGACCCGGGATTTACTCGCAGAATACAGACAGGATTTCACCAAAGTAAATCCTGTGATAGTCATTCTCCGCGTAGTTCTCCAGAATTGTCTTGTCAACAAAACCGCGGGGATCCATGTCCTGGTAGTATATTTTACGGCATTCAAGAATTAATTCCGCCTCGTTATATGACGGGGAGGCTACTCTCCTGGAAACCTTTAAGGTGAGCCCTGTTTTAGACAGTTTGTCGCCGTCTCGTCCCGAAATCGTTCCAAGTTTCGCCAGATCCTTGCGGTACTTCTCAGGGAAAGCGCACAGCGTGAAAGAATCTGATTGCTCAACATATTTTCGCGTGTGACGTTGAGGTCTTACGACAATCTGAACAAAAGGTTTTTTCCACATATAGCCAATGCTGCCCCACCCCACAGTCATCATATTGCACTCATCAATAGTACCGGCTGTCAGCAATAACCATCTGTTCCTCCACAGGTTAACGACATCGACGGGTAACTCTGTTACCTTAACTTCACGCATTGTATCTCCTTTCAAATTCTGCAACCGGCCGCGTCGCAAACTGCCGTCGCGCTATGCCTGTTTGAAGCTCCCCGCCGCAGAGCGGTCGGGGGATGCGCTCGCTGTTTCGGTTCAACACGTTGCCGGATAGTGTATTAATTTACAAACCAGTCTGCGCGGGATTTCTATGTTGTCCATAGGGACAGACATACAAACACAAGCCGCATACCGCCAACTCAGGGTCTTTTTTCTTCATCGATGCAAAGTAGCGGTCGCACTTACCGGCATTAAACCGTTTCTCGCGCGGATCGGAAGACATAAAAGCTTCTCCCGTAAATGCATTGACGGGGCATATCTCCACACACTGATTACAACTTCCACAGCGTTCTTCCATCGGCTTCCCTGTCACCGGTAGCGGAGCATCGGTAAGAACCGTGGCCCAGCGCACCCGAGGCCCCTCTTTGGGGGTCACCAATAAGCAACTTTTTCCAATCCATCCCAGCCCGGCTAAACGCGCCGCCAGTTTATGTGAAAACATCGCGCAGATCCTTTCGTCATCAACTCGCTTCGACGCCGGGACAGGTAAAGCTTGATAGCCTTCCCGTTGAAGCAGGCTGCTCACACGCGAGACGAATAAATCCAGCCGCTGGTTGATCACATCGTAGCCGTGGTGCTTGTAATTTACCGCTACCGCCCGATCGGCACTATGCGGCAGTTGATCGACAATGGTGTGCAGCAACACAATCCCGACTGAAATCGCACGGGGATATGCTGCTACCACTGGTCCGCCTTGTGCCAGGATCGCGTCATGAGCCGGCGACAAGTCAGCCACACCCAAAAAGTCTGCTCCCCATGTCCCGGCGATATCCTTTATTCTTTGATTCATATCCATTTGCAATTACCTATCGCATTTTTAATTATTGAAGCTCCCCGCCGCAGAGCGGTCGGGGAATGCGCTCGCTGTTTCGGTTCAATAGTCCATTACTGGATGTGACGCCTGATTACGCAAATCAGCTTTAAGTTCATAATCGGCA
>JAABPS010000544.1 GCA_011391835.1 Desulfobacteraceae bacterium | reverse complement strand
TTCCCCTTTCCCCTCGGAACGGTATTTTTCAGCAATCTGCTGGCGTTCGGCAATCATTCGATCATATACGGTTTTCTGGACTTCCTCCACATAATTAATCCGTTTTATTTTTACATCAACCAGTTCGATGCCAAAATCAACAAGCTTGGGGCGGGCTTGATCCAGTATTTGCTGCGTTATTTTTTCTCTTCCAGTTTCAATGACGAATAATACCTTTTTATTTTTTTCACTTTCATCCATACCTATTTCAAAGGTATCCAGATCTCTATTGGTTTTGCGAACCGCTTCAATCAGCTTGTTGGATGTAATCAAATTCCTTACAGCAGGATCAATAATTTCATCTAAACGCCCCTTGGCGCTGACAAGGTTATTGACTGATTCGAAAAATTTAACGGCATCAACAATTTTCCACCTGGCAAAGGTATCGACCCAGATATAGGTTTTTTCAAGCGTGGGGATCTGACCCGGATCGCCGTCCCATGTCTGGAGATTTTTTGGAAAATAGTTGGCTGTATCAAGAAAGGGGGTTTTAAATTTAATTCCAGGGCTTGTTTTGGGCATTCCGACGAGTTTGCCGAATCGTGTCACCACCACCTGTTCTGTTTCGTCAACGATATAAGCAGAGTCAAATACCAGAATAAGCCCTATGGCTATGAGCAGTATGACGAGTACTTTTATTTTCATTGTTTATCACCCTCCGGTTGTTTTTGAATCTCTTTTCCAAGGTTGAGTAAAGGGAGGAGGTTTTTCTGGTTTGAATCAATGATATATTTTTGATCCAGTTTTGGAAGCAGGTCTTTGAGCATCTCCAGATATATCCGTCTTCGGGTAACATCCTTTGCCTTGGCATATTCTGCATAGAGGGCACTAAATCTGGCAGCGTCACCTTTCGCGCGATTGACCCTGTCCAGCGCGTAGCCTTCGGCGCCCTTGATGGTTCTTTCAGCTTCACCTCTGGCAGCAGGGATTATTTTGTTATAGTCCTCTTTTGCCTTATATATCATCTGTTCTTTTTCCTGTATGGCCTGGTTTACCTCATTAAACGTCGGCTGAACAGATTCAGGAACATTGGTTTTTTTCATTTCTATGGTGACAATATGGATGCCTGCTTCAGACTGATTAAGCTCTTTCTGAAGCAGTTCTTTGGCTTCTACGGCTATTTCATCCCGCTTACTGATGACTTCGTTAATGCTTCTATCCCCCACGACAAGCCGCATGGTCGCTTCGGACATGTCCACCAGCAGCCCTGGAGTATTCTCTACCTTGAAAAGGTAATTGTAGGGGTCGTTTATCCTGTACTGTACAATCCACGGAACAAGTGCTACATTGAGATCTCCTGTAAGCATCAGGGAAACATTTTCTCCATCGCCCGGTGTAAGGTAACGGTTTTTTTCAGTCTTTGATTTTACTGAGACAAAACCAAATTCCTCCTTGAGGACCCGTTTGACCATGACTTTTGTCACTTTTTCAATGCCTGCAGGCAGTTTTAAATGAAAGCCCGGTTGCGTGGTGCGTAAGTATTTCCCGAATCTCTGAACGACGCCGACTTCATCTATTCCAACGGTATAAAATGTTGATGTGCCAAAAAAAATCAGGAGGATGAGCAGGATGATAATCAATGGCCCTCCTTTGAATTTTACATTTTTTAGCTTGTCAACGATTTCATCCATCGGGGGTGGCTGGCCGCTCCCGCGGGAACTTTGCTGTTTTTTTAGTTTATCCCAGTCCCAATTCATTGTTTTTACCTTAGATTTATCGGGTTGTTAGTGATGGGGCGTACAAAATGATATTCAATCTAATTGACTGCATGCGCCAAGTCAAGAAAAAACAAAAAAAGAGAAGTGTAAAAACAGGCAAGGAGATTATTTCAATCGCCTTTATTCAGGCTTTTTAAAAAATGCGATGGGGTTTCTATTGACAAGAAAATGATGCCATATATAACAATTAACCTATTAAGCACTTGTATCTATTTCTTGTCTGTATATCTGTAAATTTATATATGGGTCCA
>JAABPS010000543.1 GCA_011391835.1 Desulfobacteraceae bacterium | reverse complement strand
CAAACAACCTGAGACTTTCCGAAATTCCAACACAGTTATATCAAATACTTACGGAAAGGCTTACAATATCAAATCCCAAATGGGTGGAAAACGAGAGAATGGGACGCTGGAACAGGGGAACACCCAGAATTCTGCGTTTATACGACAGGATAAGAGGAGGGGGGCTCTGGATCCCGAGAGGTTTTATGCGTCAGCTCATATTCCTCTGTAAGCAACACGACATAGTATACGAAATAACCGACAAAAGGCGCTCGCTTCCTCCGGTTGATTTCAAATTCAACGGCTCGTTGAAACCATTCCAGCTCCAGGCTGCAAATGCGATGCTTTCCAAGGACTTCGGAACATTGAGCGCGCCGACCGGAAGCGGCAAGACAGTAATTGCGCTTTATATAATAGCACACAGGATTCAGCCTGCATTGATAATAGTCCATACAAAAGAGCTCGCCTTACAGTGGATCGAGCGTATTGAAACATTTCTTGGAATACCAAAAGAAGATATAGGAATTATAGGATCAGGCAAAAAAAAATCCGGCAGTAAAATAACTGTAGCTCTTGTCCAGTCCATATACAAGTGCGTTGAAGAAATATCTTTAAATACTGGTTTCCTCCTGGTAGATGAATGTCACAGGACCCCCAGCAGAACTTTTACCGAGGCAGTAACCAGTTTTGATTCAAAATATATGCTTGGCTTATCCGCGACACCCTGGCGCAGGGATAACCTTTCAAAACTTATTTTCTGGCATCTTGGTGATGTCCTGCATGAAGTGGAAAAAGCCGGGCTCATTGAAACGGGCGATATAGTTCCTGCGGAAGTTATTGTAAGGGATACGGATTTCAGTCCTTTTTTTGATCCCGTAAATGAATACAGCAGAATGCTCTCGGAACTAACCTCAAATGACGGCAGAAATCATCTTATAGCATCAGATGTTGCAAATGAAGTTAAAAACGGGACAGGAAGCTGCTGTCTCGTTCTTACGGATAGGAAAAAACACTGCGAGACACTCCGGGCGCTTTTAAAATTCAGGCATAAAATACCATCCGAACTGCTCACGGGCGACGTGCCGGATGCCTGCAGAAAAGATGTTCTTAGCCGCCTTAATAACGGGGATATAAAAGTACTCGTGGCGACAGGACAACTTATCGGGGAAGGATTCGACTGCAAAAATCTCTCTACCCTTTTTATTGTCACACCCATAAAGTTCAGCGGAAGAGTGCTTCAGTATCTTGGAAGGGTTTTAAGGCCTGCTCCCGGAAAAAATAAAGCCGTAGTTTATGATTATGTAGATGTGAAAGTTGATATCCTGAAAGCGGCAGGCGCATCAAGGCAGAAAGTATATGCTTCGTGGAAAGTGTAAAACCGCGATTCGTTGATCGTGTTTCGTTGATCGATTCGCAATTCACGATCTACGATTCACGCCCCACGCCTCCCGAAGGTCCGCTAATCAGTATGGCGGAACGCCTTACGTTTTTTACTTCGCCCTTAAAGTATAGCCTTCCTTGATAGAGTCTCCTGAAACTATAAGAGCTTCAGCGCTGTCATCAAATACCCCGGTTATCTTAACTTCGCCGGTTTTAGGCCCTGGCACAAAGAACCTCTGTCCCTGGACTCCGACAATCACGGTGTTTCTGAAAACATCAAATTCTTTACCCAGGGTAACACCCATATTGCTTCCGGAAGATACTGAAATTTTATCCCCGGAAACTGAATAGACATATCCTCTCCAGGACACTCTCTTCATTCTCTCGCATATCTTTTTCCCCGCTTCCATGGCAATTTGCTCAAGAGCCTCATTTAAAAATGCCAGCTCTATTTTTCCGGATTTTAAAGATTCAATCTCGATATCGTCCGAATTTTTTTTGTGTGTAAAACTTTGATCAATAAGCTTTGTGCCGGTTTCGGTGTCAAGAACATTGACATGAACGGTCAAACTTATCACAGGATAGGAATCTTTCCAAAGCAGAATTCCCCGCAATTCCTCATCGGTTTTTATGTCGGTTAGTGAACAGGTCATTATTGCAGTCAGCCCATGGTCTCTGCCTATTTCACATAGTT
>JAABPS010000542.1 GCA_011391835.1 Desulfobacteraceae bacterium | reverse complement strand
AAGATCCTAATTATTCTAAGGAATCCTATTCAGCGGGCATTTTCTGAGTTCTTAATGAACTGCAGCATTGGAACAGCGCGTCCACCGTTCTCTAGTGCGCTGGACTTGGAGGAACGGGATATGAGGGCTGGGCGATTTAATACCTACCACCGCTATGTCTCTGCAGGGCTATACTGGAAACAGGTCGAAAGATATCTTAGAGTGTTCGGAAGGGACCGAGTGATAGTGCTTCGGTTTGAGGAGATGCAGCATAACTTTCAGAACTTTATGGCGCGAATATGGGAGTTCCTCGAGCTGCCATCGTGCCCATTACCGGATGAGATCAAACAAAACACGGCAAGGTTCCCCAAAGCAGAGAGGTTGAATAATTTGTTGGAAGTAACAGGGCTGAAAGAACTCATTAGACGTGAGGTGCCACAGCAACTGAAAAACCTCGCGAAGCAATTGTATTATCGTAAGCCGCCCGCTGATCTTAAACTTACAGAAGAGGATAAGACGCGACTTAAACGTATATTCCGACCAGACGTAGCAGGTCTTTCGGAGTTACTCGGAGAGGATCTGAGATGTTGGCTTGACTGATGATGAATCAGCACTTGATGGTCTGGCAGGTAAAACTTCAAATATTTTCAGATTATTGTACAGGGAGAAAGTTTTAATTTTATAAAATCTTCTTAGAATCGGTTAAAGGGTTGAGATAATAAAAATCCTCTGGTGATGAGCTATAATATAACAAATCCAAAAAAAAGCATCATGCATGAAGCGACTTCTAAAACACAACACACAAAACTCAAAACAGTTTTTCCATAGATTGATATTTTGACAAACTTCGCCGATTCACCTCTGAAAAAAGATATATCCTGGCTTTTATCTGAAAAAATATTACGCTTATTGAACGGCATTTTCATATCTGCTGCAGTTGCACGATTTTTGGGGCCTGAAAATTATGGTACACTCTCAGTAGTAATTGCCTCGGTCGGTGTTTTTTTTGCTGCAGGCTCTATGGGTGCCGACCAAATAAATATATCTGAATTGTCTAAACGGAATGAAGATGCTTTCTTTATTTCAGCGCTTATAGCGCGTTCACTTTGGGCTTTATTCTGTTTTACAGCCGGGGTGGGATATCTTCTTGTATTCGGTGATCGTAGTTTATTTGCTTTGAACATCCTTTTAGCAAGCACAATCCCATTAAGTGCATTATCTATTGGTAGTAGCCGTTTAGCCGCTTATGGTGAATTTAAGATATTGAGTATTCTTGTCTCTGTTGGATTATTATGCGGGGCATGCTTGCGTATTATAGGTGTTTTACGTGGCTATAGTTTGACTTATTTTGGATTTGTTTGCCTTACTGATGTCATAATTAGCCAATTTGCTATCTACCTGTATTTGCAGGTCCGCCACCCATCTATCTTTAAGTATCTGAAAGCATCCAAAAAATATATCATTGAATATCTCAGGCTATGTTGGCCAACGGCTATTTCAGCAGCACTTATAACCTTATACCTTAGACTTGAATTATTCATGATAAACGCTATGCTTGGCAAAGAGGCGGCAGGTATTTGGGCGGCAGCAATGATGTTTATCACTCCTTGGAGCATGTTCATCTCAGCATCACTCCCTGTGATAAATCGTCATCTTGCAATTCGTCAAAAAAATGATATTTCAAATTATGAAACTGGTGTTGTTCAGTTAATTAGATGGGCTGGCTTACTGGCTGCCGGTTTCATGGTTATAAATTGGTTCTGCATCAAGTGGCTGGTCGGTCCTTTGCTCGGCCAGCGTTATCTTTCTGCTGGACCAGTGGCAATAATTTGTACGTTAGTTATTTTTCCTCTTTTTATGGGGTCGGCTCAAGAAGTATGGATAGCCCACCAACGTACTACATCGGTTGTATTCAAAAAAGTGTTAATCGGCTTGCCATTTTCTGCATGTGCGATATGGATAGGCGCATCTTATTATGGTCTGATTGGTGCTGCCGTGAGTATGTTTGTGTCATATATTTTGACCGTAATTTTGCTTAATATATTCCTGGATCGCCCTTTTTTTATTTTACAACTTCGTGCAATAGGATT